>CAXAWD010000127.1:0-8774 GCA_963972325.1 uncultured Acidimicrobiaceae bacterium | reverse complement strand
TCGTGATCGGTCGCCGAGGACGACGGCCGCGCTCTCGATGCCGTCGATGGTGGTGCGGTGTGGGCCGAGGCCGCGAACCGTGACGCCGTCGGGCAGACGGGCCGGCCCGACGTAGCGGCCGTCGCCGAGCTGGACGATCGACCCCGGCTGGGCGTCGTCGAGGAGGGGAGCGAGCTCGATCGCCGGGGGAGCAGCGCCCGGGAACAGCTCGATGGGCGCCTCGGGCAGGGCGTCGAGCTCGATGCGGTAGACGACCGGGAGCCGCGATTGACGGCGGGGACCACGCTCGAGCGTGACGCCGTGGTCGGACTGCTCGAACTGCATGTCGACGCCGTCGAGCGTGCTGATCGTACGGACGGCACCGTCGTCTCGCCGGAGTGCGGCGAAGCGCCCGCGGCCGCTGACGTCGATCGCGTGCAGGACGCCCTCGACGTCGATGTAGCGACAGTCGTCGTCGCCCCAGTCGCGCCACGGTCGGCCGTCACCGATCAGTTCGGTGTGCCGACGAACCCAGCCGCCGGCGGCACGCAGTCGTTCGGCGTGCGCCTCGGGGATCCGACCGGTGGCGTCGGGTGCGACGCTCAACAGCAGGTGGCCACCCTTGGCGACGACCTCGGTCAGCAGGGCGACGATGTCGCCGGGAGCCAACAGGTGTTCCTCGGGCTCCGCTCGGTTGTGCCCGATCCCTCGGCCGAGGGCCCGGCGGACCTCGAACGGCGACGCCATGATGCCGTCGGGCACACGTTGTTCGAAGGTCAGGACGTCGGCGTCGGCAGCCCACCAGCGGTCGTTGACGATGATCTCGGGGTCGATCGCCCGCGCCTTGGCGACGAGTTCGTCGCTGCGCCAGTGCTCGCCGCCGGCGCCCCAGTGCCCGTCACCCCACAGCATCTTGGTGCCGTAACGGCCGACCAGGTCGAGCACCTGGGGATGGACGACGTCGTCGACGTACTCGCCACCCGGATAGCGCTCGTCGGCCCAGTCGAGCAGCGAGTACGAGGTGCCGAACACGAGGTCGGCTCGCTCGCACGCCGCAGCGAACTCCCCGAGCACGTTTCGGGCGGGACCGTCGTGCATCACGGTGCGGTCGGTGGCGGGTGCGTCCCACCAGCACAGCCCGTCGTGGAACTTGGCCATCATCACCGCGTAGCCCATGCCGGCATCGCGAGCGAGGCCGGCCCACTCGTCTGCATCGAACTCGTCGAACGTGAGGAACGGGAAGAAGTCGTCGAACGACTCGATGTGGGCCCACCGGTCGGCGTGATGCGAGACGGTCTCGACGAGCGGCGAGGGGTTGAGGAGTACGTCGCTGACGCTCGGATCGATGTGGGCTCGATACCAGGCAGGGTCGGCGCCGATCGGCGCCCAACCCGGCACGGTCGCCAGGCTCGCGTGGATCATCACGCCGTACCGACGTCGCTGCCACCAGAGAGGAGCCACCATGCCGGTGCCATCCTCGCGCACCGCGTGGGCGCCGGTCATAGTCGTGGCACACTCCCGATGTGATCGACGATCGGCAGGACGACATCGAGCGGAAGCTCGGAGAGCTCCGAGACCATCTCCGTCGTCTCGGAACCGTGGTCGTCGCGTTCTCCGGCGGTGTCGACTCGGCGTTGCTGGCCGCCGTCGCGCATCGCACGCTCGGGCCCGAGCGTGCACTCGCGGTCACCGCCGTGTCGCCGTCCCTCGCCGGTGCGGAGGAGTCCGAGTGTCGCGAGTTGGCCGACGAGTGGGGCATGGCATGGTCGTCGGTCGAGACGTTCGAGATGGAACGGGCCGCGTACCGTCGCAACGACGCCGACCGGTGCTTCCACTGCAAGGCCGAGCTGATGGACGTGGTCGCGCCGATCGCCGCGTCCCACGAGGCGACGATCCTGCTCGGGGTGAACCTCGACGACCTCGGTGAGCACCGTCCGGGGCAGCGGGCCGCGACAGAGGCCGGTGCCGTGTTCCCGCTGGTCGAGGCCGGTTTCACCAAGGCCGACGTGCGTGCGGCGTCGCGGCATCTCGGCCTACGCACCTGGGACAAGCCGGCCGCCGCATGTCTGGCGAGTCGGGTGCCGTACGGCACCGAGGTGTCGGTCGGCATCCTGGGGCGGGTCGAACGGGCGGAGGCCGCACTGCACACGCTCGGGTTCCGCCAGTGTCGGGTCCGTCACTACGACGACACCGCCCGGATCGAGGTCGACCTCGACGAGCTGGGCGACGTGCTCGAACGACGCGTCGACGTGGTCGCTGCCGTACGCGCCTGCGGTTACCGGTACGTCACCCTCGACCTCGAGGGGTTCCGGTCCGGCAACCTCAACCAGGCGCTGCGCTAGCCAGGCGCTGACCTGTCCGCCATGAGGCCCCACCGGTCACGCCGAACCGGCTGCGCCGGGCTGACTACCGTGGTGGTGTGCTCCTCGCCGACATCCACCATGTCTCGCTGAACGTCTCGGACGCCGATCGTGCGCTGGGCTTCTACCGCGACGTGCTCGGCATGCAGCCGTTGCCGCGTCCCGATTTCGGGTTCGGTGGCGCGTGGCTCGACGCCGGAGGCGGGCGGCAGGTGCACCTGATCGAGGCGACGGTGCCGACCGCCTGCGGCCAGCACGTCGCGTTCCGGGTCGCGTCGGTCGACGACACGGTCGCGGCGCTGCGGTCCGCCGGGATCGAGATCGGTGCGGCGAAGCCCGTCGGCGACACCGGTATCCGGCAGGCGTTCGCCCACGATCCCGACGGCAACCTGATCGAGTTCACCGAACTTCCCGATGGCTGACCCCGTCGGTCGTGCCGGACGATTGCGGAGGCGTTCGCTCAGCATCCCGGGGCTGATGCTTGCCGCGTCGACGATCACGCTGACGATCCCCATCTGGTTGCCGATCGCCGTGGCGCTCGATCTGGTCCGCGGCAGACGCCGGCTCCCGGTGGCCCGCCTGCTCGCGTTCGCAGTGTGCTGGTGCTGGATCGAGTCGGTCGGTGTGTTCCGGTCGTTCGCCCTGTGGGCCGCGGGGCGGGCGAGCGACCACGACGAGCACTATCGGCTGATGGGCTGGTGGGCCGGCTTGCTGATGCGCTCGCTCGAACGGACGACCGGACTCCGCGCCGGCATCGAGGGGCTCGATGCACTGACCGACGGCGATGCGATCGTGCTGTGTCGTCATGCCAGCCTCGGCGATTCGCTGCTGTCCGGGTGGGCACTCGCATCCGAGGCCGAGGTGCGGCCGCGCTACGTGCTGAAGCGGGAGCTGTTGGTGGACCCGTGCCTCGACATCGTCGGGCTGAGGGTGCCGAATCACTTCCTGGATCGCGAATCGGACGACAGCGCCGCCGAGTTGGCGGCGATCGAACGTCTCGCAAATGGTGTCGGTCCCGGTGTGGTCGGTGTCATCTTCGCGGAGGGAACCCGCAGCAACGAGGCGAAACGGACCCGTGCCCTGGTCGCGATGCGGGGGCGCGATCCCGAACGTGCGGCCCGACTTGAGGGGCTCCGGTACCTGCTTCCTCCGCGCCCCGCCGGGACGATGGCCTTGCTGCGCGGTGCCCCGCATGCCGATGTCGTCCTCGCGTGGCACACGGGCTTCGACGGGTTCGACTCGTTCGGCGGCATGATCCGTCGGCTCGCCGAGCCACCGCCGCCGGTGCGCTTCGTCGCCCACCGTGTCCCTCGCGCCGACGTGCCGAGCGGTGAGGGGTTCCGCACGTGGCTCGACGAGCGGTGGCTGGAAATGGACGCCGAGGTCGCCGAGGCGGTGAACGCCGACCAGGGCCATCGGGATCGGGCCGGCGCCGAGTAGGCCGCGACGACGTCGCGTTGCGTAACGTCGGGTGCGTGAAGCTCTCGATGTCGATCAACTATTCAGGCGACTTCCACGGGGATGTCGCACGCGTGCAGGAACTGGAGGCGGCCGGGCTCGACCTGGTGTGGGTGCCCGAGGCGTACAGCTTCGACTCCGTGAGTCAGATGGGGTATCTCGCCGCCAAGACCAGCACGATCCAGATCGGGTCCGGCATCCTCAACACGTACTCCCGCACGGCCACGTGCATGGCCCAGACCGCGGCCGGGCTCGACTACGTGAGCGACGGGCGCTTCGTGCTCGGTCTCGGGGCGTCCGGTCCCCAGGTCATCGAAGGGTTCCACGGTGTGCCCTACGAGAAGCCGATGGCGCGGATCCGCGACTACATCAACATCTGCCGCATGGTCTGGCGCCGCGAGAAGGTCGTGTACGACGGCGCCGCCGTGCAGGTGCCGTTGCCCGAGGGCCAGGGCACCGGGCTCGGCAAGCCGCTCAAGCTGATCAACCACCCGGTGCGCGCCGACATCCCGATCTTCTGGGCGTCGCTGATGGGGCTGTCGGTCACCGCGACGGCGCGGTACGCGGACGGCTGGCTGCCGATCTTCTTCGACCCCGAGAAGTTCCACACCGTCTGGGGCGACGAACTGAAGAAGGGCGCCGCCCAGCGCGACCCGGCGCTCGGCCCCCTCCAGATCTCGGCGGGTGGCATGGTCGGTATCGGCGACGAGTTCGCCGGTGCAGCCGCCGACCGGGTGCTCGACATGGCCCGCCCGCACATGGCGTTGTACATCGGTGGCATGGGCGCCCGCGACAAGAACTTCTACAACACGATCACGCAGAAGTACGGCTACGTCGACGAAGCGATCGAGATCCAAGACCTGTACCTGTCGGGCAAGAAGGACGAGGCGGCTGCCAAGGTGCCCGCCGAGATGATCGCCAACACCAACCTGGTCGGCTCCGCCGGCGAGGTGAAAGAACGACTCGCGGCGTACACGGAGGCGGGCGTGACGCACCTGTCGGTCCAGCCCGTCGGCAACGACCCCGTGAAAACGATCGAACAACTCCGCGATCTGATCGGCTGACGCTCGTACCCTGACGGGATGCAGAGCGAACCGGGCGAAGCCGACGCCGAACACCCGGCCGACGGCGCCTCGGCGAGGGCGCACGAGGAGATGCTGCGCGATCACGAGGCTCGCCTGGCCGAACAGCGGGCGAGCGCGATCGAGGCGGGTCGCCGCAAGGGTGGCGTCGCCGGCGCCGCGATGGCAGGCGCCATGATGGCCGTCGCCGAGATCTACGAGGGGCCGCCGAAGGAAGACGCACCCGTCACGGTCGAGGCGTCGGGCGACCCGACCGACATCGACACCGACGGTGTCGATGTCACCGTCGGCGAGGTCGACGTGAGTTCACCCGCCCGCGAGCGGATCGACCCGGTCGTCGGCGATGGCCGCAAACGGCCGCAAGTCTGACGGACGGTGCGCTTCGGCCGTCGGCCGTCAGCCGCGTGCGTAGGCGCCCGGCCGAGCGAGGAAGTTGCGGTGCCAGCGGCGCGGTGACGTGGCGATCGCGCGCGGTTCGTCCTCGAACATCCAGCGGGCGAAGTTGCGGCGACCCCAGCGACCACTCGCCGCCACGATGCGGATCGCACCACGCGTTCCGGCCGGATGCTTCAGCACGGCGCCGAGGCGCTTCGACATCCGGTGGTCGGCGAACAGTTCCCGGCCCACCTCCCGTTCGTACCGGCGGGCCGCGGCGTCGGGTTGCAGGGCGCCTGCGGACATAATCGCCCTTGCTGCGAGACGGCCGGTGAGGAGTGCCTGGCCGATTCCCTCGCCCGTCATCACGTCGGTGGCGGCGGCGGCATCGCCGACGAACAGCACCCGTCCGGCCGTCAGCGAGATCTCGTCGATCCGAGCCGGGATCGGCCAGGCCGTGTGTCTGCCTTCGAGTCGAAACCCGTTGCCGAGCGCCTCGACGACGTGGGGGCGCTGCAACAGGTCGCGCCACAGCGCGGCCATGTCGCGCACCTTCCGGTCTCCGTCGCGGAGCACACCGAACCCGATGTTGGCGCGGTTGCCCGGCAGCGGGAACGACCAGGCGTACCCCGGCAGCAGGTCTTCCTCGAACCACACGATCAACCGTTCGGCCGCCGGGCCCGTGACGTTGGACGCGTACTGGCGGAACGCGTGCCACTCGCCGCGGTAGCCGTCGATCGTCGCGCCGAGTGTCTTGCGGACCGGACTCCACATGCCATCGGCCGCGACCACGTATCGGCACCGGATCACGCCGACGCCGTCGACGTGGATCTCGACGTGGTCGTCGTGCGTCGTGAGCGCTCGGAAGCCGTGCCCGTCGAGCACGGTGACCCCGGCGTCGCGGGCGAGTTCGACGAGCGCGTGATCGAGATCGTTGCGTGGAGCGACCGCGGCGTATCGGCCCCGGTCGGGAAGCGGTACGACGACCTCGCGTCCCGATGGCGAGCGGAGCCACGCAGCGTCGACGTCGAACCACCCGGGGACGGACTCCGGGCGGAGGCCGAGCGTCTCGAGTTCGCGCAGCGCCAGCGTGGTCAGCCCGTCGCCGCAGCACTTGTCGCGCGGGAACGTCGCCTTGTCGATCACGACGACCGAGCGTCCGGACCGGTGCAGGGGGAGCGCTGCGGCGATGCCCGCCGGGCCGGCGCCGACGACCACGACATCGGCGGTGAGCGGGGCGGATGCGGGCGTCGAGGGGCTGGTCTCGAGGAGGGGCTCGGTCACGCCAACGAGGTTACGGGTCGCCCGACTCCGTTCCCCGGGGTGCCCGATCGGGGCCGGGCGTGGTCGGCCTTCTACGATGC
Source organism: uncultured Acidimicrobiaceae bacterium (assembly GCA_963972325.1). Taxonomy (GTDB): domain Bacteria; phylum Actinomycetota; class Acidimicrobiia; order Acidimicrobiales; family Ilumatobacteraceae; genus Ilumatobacter. Next base: position 2,156 of record CAXAWD010000127.1, on the reverse strand, counting down.
ATGGCGGCCGTGAGCGGCCGGACACGAACCCAGGAGGAACGAACATCGATGAATCGTCTGTGTGAAGGACGGGTTGCCATCGTCACGGGGGCCGGGCGCGGCATCGGACGTGAGTACGCGCTGATGCTGGCCCGCCACGGCGCCAAGGTCGTCGTCAACGACCTCGGTGGCGCCCGCGACGGATCGGGGAGCGACGAGAGCCCCGCCGAGCAGGTGGTGTCCGAGATCGTCGCAGCGGGAGGCGAGGCGGTCGCCAACGGCGAGAACGTCGCCGACTTCGCCGGAGCCGAACGTATGGTCCGTCAAGCGGTCGACACGTTCGGCGACCTGCACGCGGTGATCAACAACGCCGGCATCCTCCGCGACCGCATGCTCGCCAACATGGACGAGGCCGAGTGGGACGCGGTCATCAACGTCCACCTCAAGGGCACGTTCGCCCCCGCCCGCCACGCGGCGGCGTACTGGCGTGAGCGCTCGAAGGCCGGCGAGGAGGTCAGCGGCCGCATCATCAACACGACGTCGGTGTCGGGGATCTACGGCAACATCGGCCAGACCAACTACGGCGCGGCCAAGGCCGGTATCGCGGCGTTCACGAACATCGCCGCGCTCGAACTGGCGCGTTACGGGGTGACCGTCAACGCGATCGCCCCGGCCGCGCTCACCCGCATGACCGAAGACCTCGGCATGGGTCAGGCCAGCGACGAGGACAAGGAGGCGATGTCGCCCAAGTGGATCGCACCGATCGTCACGTGGCTCGCCTCGGAGGAATCCGCCGCGGTGAGCGGTCGAGTGTTCGAGGCCAGCGGGCGCGTGCTCGCCGTGGCCGAGGGCTGGGTTCGCGGGCCCGAAGTCGAGCCGACGGACGACCCGACCACGATGGGCGTGCTCGTCGAGTCGATGCTCGCGACGGCGCGTGCCAACTCGGGCATGAATGGCGAACCGGGCGGCCCGCCGCAGTCGCCGACCGCCCCCAACTCGAAGGGTGGGCAGTGACATGCCGTTGAATCCGGATGCGGTCGGCAGCAAGAGCGAGCCGGTCGAGGTCAGCTGGGACAGCAAGGACTGTCTGCTGTACGCCGTCGGCATCGGTGCCGGCACCGACGAGCTCGCCTTCACCACCGAGAACACGAACGGTGTCGACCAGCAGGTGTTCCCGACGTTCCCGGTCGTGATCGGCTGGGGCACCGGGTCGGCGCTCGGCAAGATCGGGTCGTTCAACCCGGCGATGCTGGTGCACGGGCAACAGGCGGTCACCCTCCATCGACCGCTGCCGGTCGAGGGGACGGCCGTCGTCGAGAGTGAAGTCGTCGCGATGTACGACAAGGGCAAGGCGGCGGTCGTCGTGACCGAGTCGCGAGCGACGCAGGACGGCGCTCCGCTGTACGACACGCGCAGCTCGGCGTTCATCCGCGGCGAGGGCGGCTGGGGTGGCGACCGTGGCCCGTCGGGCCCGCAGAACGTGCCGCCCGACCGGGCGCCCGACCACCAGGTCACCTACCAGACGCGGCCCGATCAGGCGCTCACGTACCGCTTGTCGGGCGACCGCAACCCGCTCCACAGCGACCCGGCGTTCGCCGCGATGGGCGGGTTCGACCGACCGATCCTGCACGGGTTGTGCACGTACGGGTTCACCGGACGGGCCCTCCTGCACACGCTGTGCGGCAGCGATCCGGCGCGGTTCGGCCACATCGAGGGTCGGTTTGCATCACCGGTCCTGCCCGGCGAGGCGCTGACGATCTCCATGTGGGAGACCGGCGACGGTGAGGCCGTGTTCGTCACCTCGGTCGGCGACCGAGCCGTGATCGACCAGGGCCTGCTCCGTCACTCCTGAGCGAGTGAGCGGTTGTCCGCGGCCGGTGTGGCCGGGGATCGGGGTGCTGGTCGGTTGCGGAGGGCGCGGTTCGATGCGAGTGAGGGAGCGTCAGCGAGTGAACGGTTGTCCGCGGCCGGTGTGGCCGGGGAACGCGGTACTGGTCGCTTGCGGAGGGCGCGCTGCGATGCGAGTGAAGGAGCGCCAGCGAGTGAGCGGTTGTCCGCGGCCTGCGTGGCCGGGGAACGGGGTGCTGGTCGCTTGTGGAGGGCGCGCTTCGATGCGAGTGAGGGAGCGCCAGCGAGTGAGCGGTTGTCCGCGGCCTGCGTGGCCGGGGAACGGGGTG
>CAXAWD010000126.1:0-8812 GCA_963972325.1 uncultured Acidimicrobiaceae bacterium | reverse complement strand
CAGGCGGATCGCCGCCCGCTCGTCGACGAACTCGAGTGGCAGGAACCGCAACACCAGCACGAACAGGACGGTGGCGAGCGTCTCGATCGCGAACTGGGTCAGCGCCAGGTCGGGCGCACCCTGCACCACGTAGAACGCCGCCATCGCGAAACCGACGGCGCCGAGCATCAAGGCCGCGGCGATGCGGCGGCGAGTGATCGAGGCGCCGACGGCGGCGACGACCACCACGGCCACGATCGGGACGTGCACCCAGTTGCCGATCAGGGCGGGGAAGCCGTCGAACCCGGCGAGCGCCGGCCCGAGCGGAGCGGCGACCGCCACACCGAGGATGACGACCAGGTACGCGGGCAGCGACCCGTTCTGCACGACGCCGGTGACCCGCCGACCGAACTGCGACACACCGCTGACCGTCGACGTGAACGCCCGGTTGGCATCGGGGATCCATGCGATGGGGCGATGGGCGAGGCGCTGGAGCCGCTCGACCGATGAGCGCACCAGCACGAGCAGGATGCCCGCGGCGATGATGATCGTCGACAGCAGCAACGCGGAGTTGAACCCGGCCCACAGTTCGACGTGCTTCGGCTTCGATTCGGTGTAGAGCGTCGTCGTGGCGCCGCGAACCAGTTCATCGATCAACCACGGCACGACGCCGAACGCAATTGACGCCAACCCGAGCAGCGCGGCCGGGGCCACGAACGCGGCCGTAGGGGTCGGCGCGGCACCGGGTTCGAGCACCAGGTCGGGTTGGGAATGATCGACCAACCGGCCGCTGACGCCGAGCACGAACCTCGCCGAGTACGCGAAGGTGAGCACCGATCCGACCACGACGACCGCCACGACGACGGTCGCACCGCCGAAGTCGGCGTGCAGCAGTGCATCGAGCGCCTTCTCCTTGCCGATGAACCCGACGAGCGGCGGCACGCCCGCCATCGACGCCGCGGCGACGACCGAGATCGCGAGAACCGGCCACCAGCTGCGACCCAGGCCGGCGAGGCGACGGACGTCGCGGGTGCCCGTTTGGTGGTCGACGATGCCGACCACCATGAACAGAGCGGCCTTGAACGCGGCGTGGGCGATCAGTACGACGAGCCCCGCCTGCGCGACCGCGTAGACGCCGGTGCCGAACAGCAGCATCAGGAACCCGAGTTGGCTGACGGTGCCGTAGGCGAGCAGCAACTTGAGGTCGTGCTGACGGAGGGCACGCCACGCGCCGGTGATCATCGTGACCGACGCCACGGTCAACACGATCGGGCGCCAGGTCGACACCTCACCGAGCACCGGGGCGAGGCGGGCCACCAGGAACACGCCGGCCTTGACCATGGTGGCGGCGTGCAGGTAGGTGCTGATCGGGGTCGGGGCCACCATCGCGCCCGGGAGCCAGCCGCCGAACGGGAACTGTGCCGACTTGGTGAACGCGCCCACGAGCACCAGCGTCACACCGACCGCGGCCGCGGTGCCGGTGGGCGGCGCGGTGAGCAACTCGCTGAGGCGGTACGTGCCGGCGTCCTGGCCGATCACGACGAACCCGGCGAGCATCACGAGCCCGCCCATGCCGGTGATCAGGATCGCCGACAATGCCGCAGCACGCGCCTGGGGCTGTTCGTCATCGTTGCCGATCAGCAGGTACGACGTGATCGACGTCAGCTCCCAGAACACGAACAACGCCAAGAGATGGTCGGAGGCCGCGATGCCGAGCATGGCTCCGGCGAACAGGGTGAGCAGCCCGGCGAGCCGGCCGATCGCTGGGCCGGGATGCGAGAAGTAGCCGACGGCGTAGAGGCAGACGAGGAGCCCGACGCCCGACACGATGAGCGCGAGCACGAGGCCGACCGGGTCGAGCCGGAGGACGATCGTGAGCCCGAGTTGCGGCACCCAGTCGAACGAACCGGTGACGGCGTCGCCGTCGACGATGGCGCCGGCCCGGGAGCCGAGTGCGACGAGCGTGGCCGCGGGCGCGATCGCAGCGGCGAGGAACGCCTTGGCGCCGAGCCGCTGCCCAGCGGCGAGCAGCAAGATGCCCAGGACCAGGTGGAGCAAGAGGACGGCGAGCAGCATGACGGGAGAAACCGGTCAGCCAGAAACTACCACGGGATAGATCCCTTCCGAAACGCATGAACGTATTGCCCTTTTCGAAAAGGTGTGTTCTGATGGAGGGATGCGGAGTCGTCAACGCGCGGGTACCGGAACGACCGCTGCCACCGATGCGGCGGCCGACTCACGGTCGTGGACCTTCCTCACCAACCATGCCCACGTGCTCATCGCGATCAGCCGCAACCCTGAACTGCGCCAGCGGGAGATCGGCGACCTCGTCGGCATCACCGAGGGCGCGGTGCAGCGCATCCTCCACGAGCTCGAACGCGACGGGTACCTCGCCCGCGAACGCGTCGGGCGCCGCAACCGCTACTCGGTGATCGAGGGCAGGCCGCTCCGACATCCGCTCGACGACGAGCACACGATCGCCGAGATCATCGCGCTACTCAACCACGGCGACGATCTCGCCGACCGACCGACCGAATCGGAGTCACGATGACCGAATCCATCCCACAGATCGACGAACTCGTCGACAACAACCGCGCCTACGCGGCCGAGTTCCACGATGCCGACCTCCAGGTCGAGCCGACACGCAACCTGGCCGTCGTCGCGTGCATGGACTCACGCATCGACACGTTCGCCGTGCTCGGCCTCGGCAACGGCGAGGCACACATCATCCGCAACGCCGGCGGTGTCATCACCGACGACGTGATCCGGTCGCTGTGCCTCTCCCAGCGGTTCCTCGGCACCCGCGAGATCGTGCTCGTCCACCACACCGACTGCGGTTTGCAGAAGGTGAACGAGGCCGAGTTCCGCGATCAACTCGCCGACGAACTCGGGCTCAAGCCCTGGTGGTCGCTCGAAGCGTTCGTCGACCCCTACGCCGACGTCCGACAGTCGATCCAACGACTCCGCCTGACGCCGTTCATCCCACACAAGGAGTCGATCACCGGCTTCGTGTACGACGTGACCGACGGTGTGCTGCACCGGGTCGACGTCGACGGCTGACCCCGCCGGTCACACGCCCCGAGGTGCCGGCGACGGCAGCCGATGGGCCGACGCCGCACCGAAGAACGACACCGCTGCCGACAGCACGAACACCCAGGTGAACGAGCCGAGCAGGTCGGCGAGTGCCCCGCCGATCTGCGGTGAGATCATCTGGGCCGCACCGAACCCCAGAGTCGCGGCGCTGAACGCCGGCCCGTAGGTGTCGACATCGGTGTGATCGACGACGTGGGCGACGATCAGCGCAGGCACCCCGGAGAACATCAGGCCGATCCCGACGCACCCGACCGCGACCCACGGCTGCCGACCGGTCAACACCAGCAGCGTGCACGAGCCGAACCCGACGAATGCTCCGGTCAGCGTCGCTCTGCGGCTGATGCGATCGGACAGCGGACCGAGCATCGTGCCTCCGAACACGGTGGAGGCGCCGACGACCGAGAACATCGCCGACGCCTGACCGGAGGTGAACCCGGAGTCGTCCTCGAGGCGCGCGACCAGGAATCCCAGCACCAGGATGTACGCGAACCCGAACGAGGCGTACGCCACCGTCGCCGGGACCCACCCGGCCACCGACTTGAGCGCGGCGATCCCACCGAACCCACCGGTCATCGAGGGCCGATCCCCCTGCGACCGGATCAACGTGAACGCGGCGACGACCACGACACAGGCGACCGCGAACTCGATCCGGTACACCATCTGCCAGTCGTCGGGGGCGTCGCTCCGACGTTCGAGGTACGCCGACAGCTGTCCGGCGAACAGGATGCCGAGGCCGATGCCCGACCCGACGAGACCGGCAGCCGTCCCCGCCCGATGCGGCGGCAACGCCCGGGCCGCGATCGCTGGTGCCGGGATCCAGATCACGGCACCACCGAGTCCCATCGCGAACAGCGCCGCACCGAGCCAGGGCCCGCCGGGGGCGACGGCGGCAGCACCCAGCGCCAGCGTGGACAGCGTGAGGCCGATCCGCATCAACCCGACGAGCGTGACCTTCGACGCCGCCCACGCCACGGCGAGCGTGCCCAACAGGTAGGCGGTCACGTTCAGCGTGCCGAAGAAGCCGGCGAGCGTGTTGGACCCGTCGAGCACGTCGTCGCGCGCCCCGGGCAGCACCACTCCCCACGTGAACCGACCGAACGCCTGGGCCACGCATGCCGACGCCATCACGAGCGCCACGATGAGCCAGACGCGCTCGTTCGACGCCGACGGACGCGGCGCCGGCGTGGTCACAGATCGCCTGCGTCGAGCGCGGCCACGATGCGAACCGCACGCTCTCGCACCGCAGGGAGATCGTCGAGTTGCCGCATCGCCGCCAACTGTCGCGCCAATCGATGGTTGCCGGCGAACCGGTCGGCGTGACGGGCGAGGAAGTCCCAATAGAGGGTGGTGAACGGACAGGCGTCGTCGCCCGTCCGCCGCTTCGGGTCGAACCGGCACCCGCGGCACGAATCGCTCATCCGGTTGAGGTAGGCGCCGCCGGAGGCGTACGGCTTCGTCGCCATCCGGCCCCCATCCGCGTGCAGCGCCATCCCGAGCACGTTCGGCAGCATGACCCACTCGGCGCCGTCGACGAAGCTCGCCCACATCCAGTCCGTCATCGCCGCTGGGTCGACACCGGCGGTCAGGGCCAGGTTGCCGAACACCATCAACCGCTCGATGTGGTGGGTGTAGCCGTGGTCGTGGAGATGCCCGACCGCGTTGCCGACGCAGGCCATCTCGGTCGGGGCGGCGCCGGTGAACGCCGGCGGAACCGGGCGCGTCGCGCCGAGATCGTTGACGCCGCGATACCCGGGCATCCACAGCCAGAACACACCCCACACGTACTCCCGCCAGCCGATCACCTGCCGGACGAAGCCCTCCACCGAGCTGATGGGGGCGTCACCGGCCCACCACGCCTCCGCCGCGGCGTCGACGACTTCGCCGGGGTGGAGCAAGCCGAGGTTCATCGACGACGACAGGACCGAGTGCGCCAGCTTCCATTCGGCGGCGAGCATCGCGTCCTCGTGAGGTCCGAACGGGGCGAGGCCGGTGGCGATGAACTCGTCGAGTCGCGCGAGCGCCTGCCGACGAGTCACCGGCCAGGTGCCGTCGGGCGCGGCCCCCCAGCACGTGTCGGGCAGGTGGTCGATCACCTCGCGGTCGATGTGGTCGAGATCGAAGCGGGTGATCACCGGCCATGCGCGACCGTCCTTGGGCGGGCGCTCACGGTTGTCGTGGTCGAAGTTCCACTGACCACCCGCGGGTTCGGCACCGTTCGGACCGTCCTCCATCAGCACGTCCAGGCGGCGACGCTGCCACCGGTAGAAGTCCTCCATCTTGAACGTGTCGCGATCGGCGGCCCATTCGGCGAAGTCGTCGTAGTGGCACAGGAACTGGTCGTTGCGAACGGTCTCGACGCCGAGCCGGTCGAGCAGCTCCCGGCCGTCCCAGCTCATCGGCTCCATCGCGATGATCCGCTCGACGCCGTAGTCGTCGCGGTGGGCGGCCACGCCGGCCGCCAGCGTCGGGGCCCGTCGGACATCGACGTCGAAACCTTCCTCGCGCAGCTCGTCCGCGAAGTGGAGCATCGCGGACAGCACGAGGTGGAGGCGCTGGCGGTGCCATCGTTTCGACCCGATCTTGCGCTCGCTCACGACGAGCAGCACCCGGCACTCCCCCGGACGGCGGCCGGCCAGCGCGCCGCCCTCCCGCCGCAGCTGATCGCCGAGCACCCACACCGTGGGCACGTCGTTCGACCCGCCGGACGCGGTCACGGGCGTTCGCCCACCGGGACGAACCAGGCGAGGTCGACTGCGACACCGGGTGAGTACAGCGCCCGTGGCGGACCGTCCGGCGTCGGCAGCCCGCCCGCTTCGAGCAGGGTGCCGTCGACCTCGAATCGGTCGATGCGATGGAGCGGCCACCGTTCGTGCTCGACCGATCCGTACAGCAGCCGTCGACGGCGGCTCGTCGTCAGCGCCCAACGTGCCGACAGGAAGTGGTCGAGCGGTTCGACGTCGTCGTCTCGAATCCGTTCGCCGACGTCGAACTCGATCGACGCGACGGCCCGCTCCCGGTGCGGCCACCGGCGCTCCATCGTGTAGCGGTGTCGGGCGCCATCGACGTCGTGTGCGGCGTGCGCCCGGCAGTACGGCAGGGAGAACACCGTGCGGGCGACGCCGACGATCGCGACGCGTGGCACATCGAGCGAGAAGAACCAGATCGCGCGGCGCCCTGCCGGGTCGACGACGTAGGTGCGCACGTTGATCTCGATGAAGTGCGACAGGTACGGGATCGGCGGTGTCGGCCCGAGTTGCACCCGACGCATCTCGAACGGGATCAGACCGACCCACGCCCTCCCGTCGAACGTGTCGACGCGGAGGCCGCGGGGCAGGAGCCGTTGCACGACGTCGGGGTCGTAGCTCCAGTGGAAGTACGCCAACTCGTCCCAACGCTGATGCAGGACGGCTCGCCCGCCGAGCGGCGGTGGATCGGGACTGACCGGTTCGATCGCTCCAGCGTCGTCGAGCACCGGTCCCGAGCGTACCGACACCCGACGTGGCACCCGTCGACGGTTCAGGTGTGTACCGACTCGCCGGCGTCGGCAGTGTCGGCAGCGGCGACCGGATCGTCGTTCGCGAGCAGTCCCAGGATCTCGCGGGCGACCATCGGGCCGGCGTTCTGGTTCTGCCCGGTGACGAGGTTGCCGTCGACCACCCAGTGGTTCGCCAGCGGGTCGCGGAACCTCGTCTCGCTCTCGAACTCGGCACCGGCACGCCGCAGCTCGGTCTCGGGGTGATACGGGGTGGAGGCGATACCGAGCTCGCGGACCTGCTTGTCGGTCACGGCCGACACCCGGCGCCCGGCGACGAGCGGCCCACCGTCGACACCTCGTGCCGCGACCAGTCCGAGCGGACCGTGACACACCCCGCCGATGATCTTGCCGGCGGCATTGGCCACCGTGATCTGATCGGCGAGCGCCTGCGAACCCGCGAAGTCGAACGCGGCTCCCCACCCACCGGCGAGGAACACCACGTCGTAGTCGGTGATGTCCACGTCGCCGATCGGCAACGAGTGAGCGACCTGCTCACGGAACCGCTCGTCGGCCAGGAACCGATCGTCCTCGGCGGTGCGGATCACCGGCTTGAGCGACATCGGGTCGACGGGGATCACTCCGCCGCCCGGACTCGCGACGTCGACGGCCATGTCGGCGTCGAGGAACGCGTAGTACGGCACGGTCATCTCGCTCGCGAACACGCCGGTCGGCTTGCCGATGTCGAGGGTGCCGTGGTTGGTCGCGACGATCAGCGCGCGCCGGCCCGGCAGGTGGAACTCGGTCGCGGACGGATCGTCGGGGTGGAGACCGAGCTTCCGCGCGACCGTGCGCAGCAGTCGTGCGGGTGGCGGCGGGCGGCGGGTCACGGGTCCTCCGAGCGGGTCACGGGTGGCGTACGGCCACGGTCGGTTGCGTTCGGGTACGGCGCGGGCCCGCTCGGCGGCGAGCGCGTCGCGAAGGGTCGCGAACACGTCGGCGCAGCGGTCGTCTCCGGCACGGTTGACCGCCTCGATCGGATCGCCGTCGAGGTCGTACAGCTCCCACTGGTCGGGCAGCGGTGTCGACCGGTACCGGTCGCCCGCCGGGCCGGTGGCCGCGCGGTGGCGCTCGCCCGACTCGGTCCACGTGGCCGGATCGTCGAACGTGCGCACGAGCTTCCACAGGCGACCGTCGACACGCTGGACGAGGCCTTCGAAGTTCGCTGCGACGTGAGCCGGCACCCGGATCTGCAGCGGTTTCGGCGGTCGCGCCTCACGACCGAAGCGTCTGGCGAGCGCCGACGCACCCGAGTCGCCCTCGAGCATGTTGTCGCGGGTCATCAGATAGACGCCGCGGTCGCGGTCGGCGCGTGCGGGATCGTCGACGATCGGCATCAGGTCGGTGCCGGGCAGCGGATGGAGTTCGGAGAAGTCGCTCCGCAGCTCGGCGGCGACCTCGTCGGCGTCGATGCCGGCCGCGGCGAGGAGCGTGGGCACGATGTCGACGTGCGACGTCGGCGCATCGGCGACGATGCTGCCGGTGGTCGCTTCCGAGCCGACGCGGGCGATCGAGAACGGCACGCGCGTCGCCTCGTCGTACAGGTTGAACCACTTCTGGTGCAGGCCGCCGTGGGCGCCGAGCAGCTCGCCGTGGTCGGAGGTACGCACGATGACCGCCTCGTCGGATCCGCCGTCGGTGACCGCCCGCCGCACCCGATCGAGCGGACCGTCGACCTCGGCGTGGAGCCGGTAGTACAGGTCGCGGTACTCCTGGGCACCGTTGCGGTACGTCGCCGCGACACGAGCCGCCGGGCCGTACCCGGACGGGTACGCCTCGCGATACGCGATCTGGGCCGCGGGTTTCGAGCGGAGGTCTTCGTCGGCGGTGGGCGGTGGAGCGATCGGCGGCGGGTCGAGCGGCGACGGATCGATCGGGTTGTGTCGCCGCGCCCAGGCCGGGAACAACACGATGTCGTGCGGGTTCACGAAACTCGCCACGAGCAGGAACGGACGCTGCGCCGCGGCGTCGCCGGCTCGGCGGCGGGCGTACCGATCCTCGAGCCACGCGACGACGCGGTCGGCGATCAGCGGGTCGCGGCGCACCCCGGCGTTCGCGAGCTCGGCGCCGTGGGGCTCGGGGCCGACCCACCCGTCGAACCCGAACCCGTCGAGCGGATTGGCCTCGAGATACCGAGCGACGGCGGCGGCGTCGACGTTCCCATCGGCGTCGTTGGTGGCGAGCACCTTGCCGTCGGCGTCGTGGAGG
>CAXAWD010000125.1:0-8849 GCA_963972325.1 uncultured Acidimicrobiaceae bacterium | reverse complement strand
CTCGGTTACACGGTCAGACGGGCGGGCTTCTTCAGGATCTCGTCGGGGACGCGCACCTTGCCGACGTCGTGCAGCATCGCCGCCAGACCGAGGTCGCGGAGCTCGGGTGCGGACAGGCGGAACCGTTCGCCGACCCACATCGCGAGCTCGCCGGTGCGGATGACATGGTCGCGGGTGATCACGTCCTTGGCCTCGAGGTCGGCCACGAAGCCGTGGATGACCGGGCTGAGCCCCAACTCGAACGCAACGAGCGGGTCGCGGGTCAGCACCGGAGCGAGCACGTCGTGCGCCGACGGGCTGAGCCGCCGGGCCACGGCGAGGGCGAGACAGGCACCGATCACGCCGAGGGAACCGACCACGTGGGTCCACCAGGACGCCACGGTGTACGGATCGGAGATCAACGGGGTGATCCCCATCACCGCGATCGCCATGAGCGAGATCGAGGCGAACAGGTTGGCGGGGCGACGGCCGAGATCGAACAGGCGCATCTGCCGCATCGACAGCGACGACAGGGCCACGACGCCCACGACGGTGACCGCGATCGTCACGGCGTGTCGCGGACCCGGCGTCGTGATCAGGTCGGGGAAGAACACGACGATCGACGCCAGGACGAACACCCCGAGGAGGGAGAGCAGGGTCCAGTCGCGCCAGTGGCGAGCGGCCCACCGACCGAACCACGAGTGCGGGGCGAGCAGTGGGAGACCACTGACGATCGCGATCGGCAGGGCCAGGAACGCGGAAGTTCGGAACGCCTCGGTGGAATCGAACAGCACGTCGGGCGTCACGAGGCCGTGGACGAGCGGCATCACCGATGCCGCCATCAACATCGTGCCGAGCAGCCCGACCTCGGCCATCTCGCGTCGGTCGGCGAGCGAGATCACCACGGTGGCCATCAGCACGCAGGTCAGGGCGGCGACGGTCATCAGACTGAAGAGCCCTCGCGGGTGCACCCACTGCGACGAGGCGAACGGCCCCACGGTGCACACGACGGTCGCTGCGGCCAGAACGGAGGCCACGACACCCCAGCGCGAGCGGCCGCGAATTTCGGTCGAGTTCTTCACGTTGCACATATCGGCGTCCGGGTCGACCACCTTGAGGCGCCTGCACCGCCGCTGCGCCGTCTCGCCCCACCGAGTACGGTGTCGCCATGACGACCCAGCAGGAACTCGACGAGTGCGTGGCCGGCCGGACGGTCGCCACCCGCTTTCTTGACACCCTCGCGGAGCACGGCGACATCGCCGTGCTGCGCTGGAAGCAACCCGACGGCTCCTGGTCCGAACGCACGCTGACCGAGGTCGCCGACGACGTCGCTCGTCTCGTGACCGCGCTGCGTGAGTTCGGTGTGGGGCCGGGCGACCGTGTGGTGCTCATGATGCGGAACCGGCAGGAGTTCCACGCCCTCGATCTCGCCGTGCTGTTCTGCGGGGCGACGCCGGTGTCGATCTACAACTCGTCGGCGCCCGAACAGGTCGACTACCTCGTCAACCACTGCGGTGCCAAGCTCGCGATCCTCGAGAACGACGATTTCATCGGCCGGTTCGACCAGGTCCGCGACCGGCTGACCACCCTCGAGACCATCATCGTCGTCGACCCGAGCGACGCCACCGACGATGCGCACATCCGCCTCGGCGAGCTGCTGACCCGTGAGCCGGCAGACCTCGCCGAAGCGGCGACGATCGGCGACCCCGGCGATCTCGCCACGATCATCTACACGTCGGGAACCACCGGGCCGCCCAAGGGCGTGATGCTCACGAACCACAACATCGTGTGGTCGCTCGAGTCGATCAGCCGGTCGATGCGCGAGCAGACGGACCTGGGCAGCCTCGCCGGCTTCCGGCACCTGTCGTACCTCCCGATGGCGCATGTGATGGAACGGTTGCTCGGCCACTACTACATGGTCGAGTTCGCCACCCAGGTCACCTGCTGCCCCGAGACCTCGCAGGTCGCCGCCTACGCCGCCGAGGTGCACCCACAGTTCTTCATCGGCGTGCCCAGGGTGTGGGAGAAGCTGTACGCGGGGGTGCACGCTGCGTTGGCGGCCGATCCCGAGAAGGCCAAGTCGTTCAACGACGGGGTCGCCGCGGCGGAGCCGATCGTTGCCAAGATGCGCGAGGGCACCGCCACGCCCGAGGAGATCGAGACGTACCAGTTCCTCGACGCGGTGGCGTTCGCCCCCGTCCGGGGGTTGATCGGCCTCGACGAGGCGAAGATCTGCATCAGCGGTGCTGCGCCGCTCCAGTCCGAGGTCTTGAAGTGGTTCCGCATCATCGGTGTCCCGCTCAGCGAGGGTTACGGCATGTCGGAGACCACCGCGATCCTCACCTGGTCACACGCGGCCAAGCCGGGTTACGTCGGTCGGCCGGCGCCCGGCGTGGAGATCCAGCTCGGCCCCGACGGCGAGGTGCTCGCCCGTGGCGGCAACATGTTCATCGGCTACCTCGATGCGCCCGACAAGACGGCGGAGACGGTCGACGAGGAGGGCTGGGTGCACACCGGCGACATCGGCGAGATCGACGACGACGGCTACCTCCGCATCGTCGACCGCAAGAAGGAGCTGATCGTCACCGCCGGTGGCAAGAACATCAGTCCGGCCAACCTCGAAGCAGAGCTCAAGGGCATCCCGCTGGTGGGCCAGGCGTGCGCGGTCGGCGACCAGAAGCCGTTCGTGGCAGCACTCGTCGTGCTCGATCCCGACGCCGCCAAGGCGTGGGCGGCCGAGCACGGCCTCGACGGCGACGACGCCACGCTCGAGGCGATGGCACAGAACCCCGACGTGATCGCCGAGATCGAGACCGGTCTGTCCGAGGCGATGGCGAACTTCAACAACGCCGAGTCGGTCAAGAAGGTCACGGTGCTCGGCGCCGAATGGCTGCCCGACACCGAACTGCTCACCCCCACGTCGAAGCTCAAGCGGCGCGGCATCCTCGCGGCGTTCGCCGACGAGATCGAGGCGATGTACGGCCCCTGACCGTGCCGTTCCGTTCCGTCGCTCTCTACCGCTGGGACGACCACGTCGACGACGACCATCTGTCGCGGCTCGGCGCGGCGCTGGACGAGTTGGCCGCACAGGTGCCCGTCGTGCGCAGCCTCTCCCACGGGAGCGACACCGGTGCGATGGGTGGGTCGTCCGACTACGTCGTCGTCATCGACGTCGACACCGCCGCCGACTGGCGGGCGCTGCGCGATCACCCGTCGTACATCCTGCTCGTCGAAGAACTGATCACGAACCACGCGGTCGAGCAATCCGTCGGCCAGTTCCGCGCCAGCGACCCCTCGACACTCGCCCCCGAGGACGCCGAGGTCCGCGACCTCACCGACGACGAACTCCTCGAGCGGGCCAGGCGTGCTGCGCAGGCGAGCATGGACGCGCTCATGGCCGAGCCCGACGACGTCGGCTGACCCGAGGGCCGACTACGCGCGACCGGCCACCGCGTACCTACGGTGGGGCCATGATCGACATCGGCAGCATCGGCCTCTGGCAGGGCCTCGACACGTATCCGGCATCGCAGCTTCGCGACCTGGTCGCACAACTGGACGAACAGGGGTGGCCGTGCCTGTGGATCCCCGAGACGGTCGCCCGCGACCCGTTCGTCGCCAGTGGCATCATGCTCGAAGCGACCACGAACCTGCGCGTCGCCACCGGCATCGCCAGCATCTGGGCCCGTGACGCCATGACCACCGCGAACGCCGCCAAGTCGCTGAACGAGGCGTACGACGGCCGGTTCCTGCTCGGCCTCGGCGCCAGCCACCACACGCTCACCGAGTGGGTTCGCAAGCACGACTACTCCAAGCCGCTGAGCACCATGCGCACCTACCTCGAACGCATGGACGCCTCGATGTTCGCCGGTGTCGAACCGTCCGAGCCGACCACCCGGGTGATCGCCGCGCTCGGGCCGAAGATGCTCGCGCTCGGTGCCGAGATGACCGACGGGGTGCACCCCTACTTCGTGCCGCCCGAACACACGGCGATCGCCCGTGAGGCGGTCGGGCCCGACAAGATCGTGGCGACCGAGCAGATGATCGTGCTCGACACCGACCCGGCGTCGGCGCGCGAGACGGCACGCAAGCACATGAAGGTCTACGTCGGGCTGCCGAACTACGCGAACAACCTGATGCGCCTCGGCTTCACCGAGGACGAGATCACCAACATGGACGACCGCCTCGTCGACGCGATCGTCGCGTGGGGCACGGTCGACGACGTGGTCGCACGGGTCCGCGCCCACCAGGACGCCGGAGCGTCACACGTCTGCATCCAAGTGCTCCGCCCCGACCGCGAACCACCAACCCGCGAGTGGGCCGAACTCGCCAGCGCCCTGCTGTAACCGCCCTGCGGCCTGGTGCCTTCGCAGAACTCGAACGCACGCTCGGCGATGCGTGCCGAGGGCCTCGATCGGTGCCGTCGGTCGCGCAGGATGCCCGTCTGTGGTGTCATCAAGATGAGATGGACATCACGCATGCTGACCGGCGCGAGGTAGCGGAACACGCCCAGAGGATCGAGGATGCCTGGCGCGAGCTTGCGCCAAGCGCGATCCGGTTCGCCACCGCGCTCGTCGGCCCCGACGACGCACACGACATCGCCACGTCAGCGTTCTTGCGAGTCACCCACCAACCTCACTGGGACGCGATCGAGCACCTTGACCGATACCTGATGCGCGCGGTTCGCAACGAGGCACAGAACCTGTACCGACAACGTCGACGCCGCTGGCAGCGCGACCTCCTCGCGATTCGTCCCGACGTACACGCCGACCAGCGGCCCGACCTCGACGTGTGACGCGCCGTTGTCCAACTCAGCGTCCACCAACGTGCCGTGGTGTTCCTGGCGTACTGGCGCGACATGACCGAAGCAGACATCGCCGAAGCCTTGGGCGTTTCGAGAAGCACTGTTCACCGAACTCTCGTCCGAGCTCGCCAAACCCTCAGAAAGGCCCTGCCATGAACTCTCAACTCGATCACGACGTCAAGTCCATCTTCGATGAGATCGTTGCCGCGGCACCCGAGCCGGGTCCCGCGCCGTCCGCCACGTTCCGGACCGACGAAGCCCACCATCGGGGGGTCTGGCGGTGGCCGCGGTCACGATCCTCCTACTCGGCTTCGGTGCGATCGTCGGCGCTCAGTCGATCCGGACCGAACCGGTCGATGAGACCAGCACGTCCGCGACGCAAGCGTCTCTTCCGGCCGGAGCCCCAGTGCTCCTGGACCCTGCGGCCGACTCAATGGTCACGGTCACGGGCCGGGACCGGTTCGTCTCCGATCGGCCGACTGCAGGAGGCGCCGTGCTCTCTCCGAGCGGGACGGTGTTCGGGATTGCGGTGGTTCCGACCGCTCCGATCGACCTTGCCGTGCTTCCCGACAGCTACAACGAGCGGACGATTGCGGGTCGTGCCGCCTGGGGAATGGAAGACGGTTCCGCCCCGAAGCAGATCTATCGAGGGATCGAGATCGAGTGCGCCACCTTGTCGGTCACGACAGCAGGCGAGCCAATGTGGAGCAGCGACATCGAGTTACTGGCGAGCTCTATCGAGTCCGACGGGACCACGCTCACCGTCACGCTGCCGGCCGGTTGGACCTCGCTTGGAGCGACCACGGTCGCCGAGACGCACAACAGCACGCTCGCCGTTCGTGTCAACGGCGTCGACTACCGCGCCAGGTTGACGCAGGCGATCGGCGCTGCGGTCGGCCCACTACTCACGACGATGGAGACGAACCCCACGAAGGTCTCCAATGGCACGACTAGCGAACTCTGGCACATCGAGGGGGCGACGACTCCGGGCTACAACACGCTCATCGGCACCCGACGCGGCACCGCCTTCTCGGTCTCCGGCAACGCACCGACCGACGTCCTCACCGAGATCCTCGATGCCTTGGTTGCGGTTCCGGCGAGCGACTGGCTCCAGCGCCCAACTGCGCCCGAGCCGCCCGACGACACCGTCATGGCCGAATCGATCGGAACGCTTCCCAGTTGCTCTCTTCGAGACCTCAACGTGCTCGAAACCTCGTAGGTCGCCGCAGCAGCGAGGCTGGGTGGTCCCGTCGCAGTAGTTCGAGCGCGGGCCAAGGGTGTCAGCGAGCCACCCTGCATCGTGGTCACGTCGGCGATCGCCGCGGCCACCCTCTCGACATCAGGCGTGCGTCGCCATGCGCGCCAACTCGCGACTCGAACCGATGCACACGAACGGCGTTGGCCAACTCCGTCGGTCGCTGCGGCCGGGATCATCCATCGAAGAAAGTTCCGGATTTCTCGGGCCGCGGAGACAGCGCTACGTGGGCCGACACAGCGCCTCGTCGACTCCGCGGTTCGGCCTCGCCCCGGCTCGCCGATCGCGCCGGAGCGGGCGTGCTCGGCGTGTCTGATCGGCGTGTCGACGCACTCGCGAACACACGTCGAACTCGACGCATCACACCAGGTCAGGGACTTGTGATCGAACATATGTTCGCCTACGATGAGAGTCATGTTCGATGAGTTGCTCTCCCAGTTGATGGAGCTCTCGGACGACGAGCTGGACGCCCGCATCCGTGCCACCGAACTCGAGCGTCGGCGGCTCGATGCCGAGATGGCTGCGGCGGTCACGGTCGCCGATCATCGGGGGCTGCCGGCGGCCGACGACCACCGTTCGATCAACGCGTACCTGCGGGCCACGATCAACTGTTCCAGTGGCGAGGCCAGTCGGCTGCGCAACCTCGCCCGCGCCGTCGATCACGTCGACGGGCTCGGCGAGCAGTGGATGGCCGGCCGGTTCGGGGTGTCGCAGGCCGCTCGCCTCGCCGCCCTGCACGGCAATCGCCGGGTGCGTGATCGGCTGCCCGAGTTCGCTCCCCTGCTGATCGGCCACGCCGAACGGCTGCCGTACGCCGAGTTCGATGTGTGCGTCGACCGGTTCGTGGCGCAGGCCGACGCCGACGGCGCACACGACAGCCGTGACGACGCGATCCAACACCGCGACGCCCACGTGTCGGAGGTGGCCGGCATGGTCGACGTCAGCGCCCACGGCGGCGACGGCATCTCGACCGCCGAGCTGATCGCGATCTTCGAGCGTTTCACCGAAGCCGAGTTCCAGGCCGACCTCCGGGCACGGCGAGACGAGTTCGGCGACGACGCCGACCAGCACCCGTTACCGCGAACCGCCGGCCAACGACGGTTCGACGCGCTGACCACCATCTTCCACACGGCCGCCGGAGCGACCGGCGTCGGCTCGGTCGCCGACCCGCTGGTCAACATCGTGATCGACGCGAATTCGTGGTCGGAGTTGCTCGCCGCCACCGGCCTGATCCCGAGCATCGCCGGCGCGAGTGCCGACGACATGCGGATCGCCGACCCGGAGTTGCTCACCGAGTTGCTGGGGGCACCGGTGCCGCTGTCGGAGCGCCGCTGCGAGACGACTACCGGCATCCAGGTGCATCCACACGACGTGCTGCGGGCGGCGCTCGCCGGCCACGTCCGTCGGGTCGTCGTCGATTCGGCCGGGGTCGTGATCGACCTGGGTCGCCGCAAGCGTCTCTTCACCGGCGCGGCCCGCGAGGCGGCGACGCTGCTGCTCCGGCGGTGCGATCATCCCGGTTGCGACCTCACCGCCGACTGGTGCGACGTCGACCATGCCGTCGAGTGGGCCGACGGTGGCACCACCGATCAGACGAACTCCGGCATCGAGTGCAGTCGCCACAACGTGACCAAGTCCAAGCGACGATGGCGAACCAGACGGGCCACCGACGGTCGGCGCTACACGATCAGACCCGACGGCTCGATCATGCTGCCGGTCGGTGTTCGCCCACCGACGTTCCCCGACGACCACGCCGACAGCGATCCGGCGTCCGCGCCTGCCGCCTGATCGCGCGCACGCTGCCTCACCGCGAGCTGTTTCCCGTACCGTGCCGGTGGAGGATCACATGAGTGCATCACCGATGGAAGCGCCCGCCGGCGACCGATATCGGATCGTCATCGAGGAGCCGACGCGGGCCAAGCGCTGGCTCCGAGGGTTCGGCACGCTGATCGCGAACGTCGCCGGGTGGTTCGAGGGGCTGGTCACCGGCCCGACCAATCCGGGTGGCCGCGTCATCGAGGTCGTCGACATCCGCACCGGCGAGTCGGTCTTCGAGTTCGTCGAGGAGTTCGGCGACGACGCCCGGATGGGGCTCGCCACCATCCAGCACGACCTCGACACGAAGACCGTCGGCGAGTTCGAAGCGGCCTGGCTCTCGCCCACCGCATCCGACGGGTCGTGATCCCCCGCCGACCGCTCGGTCGTTGACGGTTGCATTGTGCAACCATGTCGTCATGAGCGACACGATCGACCGGGACGCGCTGCGCCGGAAGTATCTCGAAGAGCGCGACAAGCGACTCCGACGCGACGGCAACGAGCAGTACGTCGAGCTGACCGGTCGATTCGCCCAGTACCTCGACGACCCGTACGTCGAGCCCGAACCGCGCGAACCGCTCACCGACGAAGTGACCGTGGCGTTCATCGGCGGCGGGTTCGCCGGGCTCGTCACCGGGGCCCGACTGAAGCAGGCCGGCATCGACGACGTGCGCATCATCGAGAAGGGTGGTGACTTCGGCGGCACCTGGTACTGGAACCGGTACCCGGGCGCGCAGTGTGACACGGCGGCGTTCATCTACATGCCACTGCTCGAAGAGACCGGTCACATGCCGACCGAGAAGTACGTGCACGCGCCGGAGATCCTCGAACACTGCCGCAACATCGGTCGCACGTTCGACCTCTACGACAACGCCTGCCTGTCGACCGAGGTGACCGGGCTCGACTGGGACGACGAGTCGTCGCGCTGGATCATCACCACCAACCGGGGCGACCGGATGCTGGCGAAGTTCGTGGCGATGGGCACCGGCCCGCTGCACC
>CAXAWD010000124.1:0-8855 GCA_963972325.1 uncultured Acidimicrobiaceae bacterium | reverse complement strand
AACCTCGACGAAGCGCTCGCGTCGGAGTTCAACGCACAGCAAGACGACCTGCTGAGCGATGCGGTTCGGCTCGGCGTCGACGCGTTCGGGCGCAGTTGCCGCGATCTCGCCAGGAGCCTTGCGGCGCACGCCGCGGCGGCGTCCGACGCCGACGAACTCGACCGCCAGCGGGCGGCTTCGAACGTGCGGCGATGGGTCGACCAGCGCACGGGCATGTGTCACACGCACCTCGAACTCGACCCGGTGCGCGACCGCGCCCTGTGGACGGCGATCGAGGCCGCTCGGGCGACGCTGCGCCAACAGGACGGCAATCGTCGCACACCGTGGGATCAGCTCACCGTCGATGCGGTCGTCGCTGCGATCGGCGGCGGCGACCACGCCGATCGTGTGCCCGAAATCACCGTTCTGATCGACTACCGGACGCTGATCGACGGGTTGCACACCCGAGGCATCTGCGAGACCGACAACGGTGTTCCGCTTCCGGTCTCCACCGTGCGGCGGCTGTGCTGCGACGCCGAGATCGTTCCGGTGGTGCTCGGCGGCGCCCGCGAGACGCTCGACGTCGGCACATCGAAACGTGTCGCGACCCGAGCCCAGCGGCGAGCGCTGCGGGCGATGCATGGCACGTGTGTGCATCCCGACTGCACCGTGTCATTCGATGCCTGCCGCATACACCACATCATCCCGTGGCAGTCGGGCGGTCCGACCGACCTCGACAACATGGTGCCGGTCTGCGAGCTACATCACCATCTCGTCCACGAGGGCGGGTGGGGTCTGACGATGACCTCCGACCGGGTCGCCACCTGGGCCAGGCCGGATGGCGTGCACGACCACACCGGCAACACCATCGACCGGTATTCCGGTTCCCCACGGTCGACCGGGAACGCGACCATGCCACCGCCCGGGGTCGCTGCACCAGCGTGAGCGCTCGTCGATGCGGCTGTCGGCCAGGTTTGATCTGTCGGCCGCGACCTGACCGCCGAGGGCGAACGCGGCCCCACGGTTGCGACGGGAGTCGTCGACTATAGCCGTGACGGACGGTGGCACCCACCGACCGTCACGGTCGAACCAAGAGATCCCGCCGGTGCCCGGCTCCGGCGCGCCCCGGTTCACAGCTCGACGCTCCATGCACGGGTGGGCCTGCAGACGGAGGCCGGCGAACGCTGTGCTGTACTGGCGTCGATGTTCGGGCGGCTCATTCATCGTGGAATCATGGCGGTCGCCATCGGCATCAATGCACTGATTGCAGCGTCCGTCATTGTCGCGGCCTCACAGGGCGAATGGCGGTCCGTGCTGGTCGGAAGCGTCGTCCTTGTTGCCGGAGGAGCAGTGGTCGCCCTGGCGGTGGTCGGCGACTCTGACGATGCCGGCTCGTCGAGCTCCCCAGGATCGGCCAGCCGATGCCGGCGCGCCGGCTCCGCTCGCAGTGCGCAACATGGTCCGTCTCAGTGGTCGAGGATGGCCTCTCGGCATGCCGCTGCCGACTCGGCCGACATGAACGACGCGGCGACCGCGTCGAGTTGCATCGCACGGTGCTGTTCGAGCGACACGCCGAGGAACTCGGTGGCGACCTCCAACTCATGCACGAGGTCGGTGGCGAACCAGCCGGGGTCGTCGGTGTTGAGGCACACCCGCAGGCCG
This sequence comes from uncultured Acidimicrobiaceae bacterium, assembly GCA_963972325.1. GTDB lineage: Bacteria > Actinomycetota > Acidimicrobiia > Acidimicrobiales > Ilumatobacteraceae > Ilumatobacter. The sequence continues at coordinate 7,214 of CAXAWD010000124.1, read as the reverse complement.
GCACCGATCAGTGCCGGGAGCGGATGGTCCTCGATCCGCTCGATGACCTGGAGCAGATCGTTGCTCGTCGGGCACACCTCGAGCATGATGTCGCGCTCTCGCAGCAGCTCGACGACCGACGAGTCCTCGAGGCAGCGCACGCCGTGGCCGATGCGAACGGCACCGAGATCTTCGACGGCCTGCCGCACACTGTCGGCCCCTTCGGTCTCGCCGGCATGCGGAACGGCGGGCAGGCCGAGCGCGGCCGCCCGGGCGAAGTGCGGCGCGTAGGGTGCCGCCGGGAAATCCACTTCGTACCCGCCGAGCCCGATCGCCACCAGCCCGGACGGGGTCTCACCACTCTCCAGGTACTCGATCGTCACGGTCTCGTCGGGCATCTCGATGTCACGCGGGATGTCGACGACCCAACCCACCTCGACCCCGCGGGCCCGAGCCCGGCGCTGCCCCTCGTCCAGCCCCTCGCGGTACTCGCCCCACGGCATGCCCGGTCGATCGTCCTTGTCGAGGAAGTGCGTGTACGCCGTCGTGGTGATCTCCGCGTAGCGGACGTGCTGCGCAGCGAGCGTGGTGGCGAGGTCGTCGGTGATCGTGGCCAGGTCCTCTGCCGAGCGCAGCAGGGAGAGCCCGTAGAAGTACTGCGCCGCGAACGACGGGAACCCGTCGAACGAGAACGCGTCGGGGAAGCCGTCGGGCCAGATCGGGGTCGGATCGACGCCGTGTCGCTCGGTGAGTTCACGCACCGTGGCGACCGACATCGAGCCTTCGAGGTGCACGTGGAGCTCGACCTTCGGCATGGCCCGCAACCAGTCGCGATCGGCAAGGTCGAGTCCGGCCATCAGCGTCGGAGCTCCACCACGGCGCCACCACTCGCTTGGACCAGTGCGCCCGGAGCCAGCGGGAACACGTCGTGCCAGGTGCCGGCGGCAGCCCAGACCTCGTCGTACTGCAGCAGGTCTGGGTCGATGAACACCCGGAGTTCGGTGGTGTGGCCGAACGGCGGAACATCACCGATCGGGAACCCGGTCGCGGCCCGTACTGCGTCGGCGTCGACTCGCTCGCACCGTTCGCCACCAGCGGCGGCCGCCAGCTTCGGCTCGGACAGCTGGTTGCTGCCGCTGACGTAGGCCAGCACGATCTCACCGTCGACTCCGAAGATCAGGCCCTTCACGATCTGGCCGACATCGCAACCGATCGCGTCGGCCGCATCCTGTGCCGTCTTGGCCCCCTCGGCGAAGTGGCGTGGCTGCACGTCGATACCGAGTGTCGCTCCGGCCTCGATGACCCGCTGGACGTTCTTGTGGTGCTTCACGAATCGACGACCGTAGTACGGGTCGGGGCCACCGCACGCTCCCAGTTCCGGGCGAACCGCAGCAGACCGAGATCGTCGCTCGGTCGGCCGACGAACTGCACCCCGACCGGCAGCCCATCGGGCGTGAACGCCGCCGGCATCGAGATCGCCGGGCAACCCGTGACCGTGATGTCACAGCACGTGCGCATCCAGTCGATGTACGTGGGCATCGCCTCGCCGTCGACCTCGTGGGGCCAGTCGAGATCGATGTCGAACGGCGCGACCTGCGACGTGGGCAGAGCGAGCACGTCGTACTCGTCGAAGAACGCCCGCACGCGTTCGATCAACGCTGCGTGGAGGACGGTCGCCCGCGTGTGGTCGACCATCGTGCGACGGCGGGCCTCTTCGATGTTCCACCGGACCGTGTCCTTGACCTGGTCGGGCGCACGATCGTAGAGGGCACCACCGGCGATCTCGAACTGCCAAGCGCGCAGGGTCTGGAAGATCTCGCGCGCATCGCTCAGATCGGGCATCGCCTCGGTGACCGAACAACCCAGTTCCTCCAAGCGGCCGGGCACGAACGCGAGCGTGTCGCGCACCGCACGATCGACGGGCAGGCCGAGGTCGGGCGTCCAGTCCACGCGCACCTCGCCCAGGTCGGTCTCGAGCTCGGCGGCGAACATCGAACCGGGCTCGGGAAGGGAGATCGGGACCCGCGGATCCGGACCGGCGAGCACCCGGAGCTGCAGCGCGACGTCGGACACCGATCGCCCCATCGCCCCCTTGGTCGCCAGCGGTGACCAGGGCGTGGAGTTCGGCCACGACGGCACCCGTCCGTACGAGGGCCGCATCCCGACGACGTTGCAGAACGACGCCGGATTCCGCAACGAACCACCCATGTCGGAGCCGTCGGCGATCGGGATCATGTGGGCGGCCAGGGCCACGGCCGCTCCCCCGCTGGATCCGCCGCACGTGCGTGACGGGTCGTACGGGTTGTGCGTTGCGCCGAACACGGGGTTGAACGTGTGCGAGCCGGCACCGAGCTCCGGCGTGTTGGTCTTCCCGATCGTGACCGCCCCGGCGGCTCGGAGCCGCTGGATGACCAGGCCGTCCTCGCTCGGGACGAAGTCGGCGAGCAGCGGCGACCCCATCGTGGTCCGGATGCCGGCGGTCGGCTCGAGATCTTTGTGTGCCACCGGCAAGCCGTGCAGCGGGCCGAGTTCGTCGCCGGCAACGGTGGCAGCGTCGGCGGCCTCGGCCCACTCACGCGCCATGTCCGGCACGAGCGTGACGATGGCGTTGAGCTGGGGATTCGTGCGCTCGATGCGGTCGAGGTGGGCGTCGAGCAGCTCACACGCCGACACCTCACGCCGGGCGACCATCGCCGCCAGGTCGACCGCCGAACGGCGGACCAAATCGGTCATACACGTACCTCCTCGAGAGCGGGATCGGGCGCCGTCGCCGATCCGGCGAACAATACGGCGACCGCCCCCGCCAGCGACAGCCCGCCGGCCACCAGGTAGGACGCTCGATACCCACCGGCAGCGTCATGCAGCCATCCGAGCAACAGCGGGCCGCCGGCGGTGCCGACCAGCCCGAGCAGCTGTGCCCGGCTGTAGATCCGTGGGTAGTCACGCACACCGAACCGCTCGGCGATCAGGAGCGGCTGCAGCATCAGGATGTTGCCGATCGTGGCACCGAACAGCACGATCGCGCCGAAGATGAACGCGGTCGACATCGCGAACGCGAGCCACACCATCGCCACCATCTGGAGCGCGGCGAGCACGCCGGTGAACGGGATCATCGGCAACATCGAGATGACCCGGCCGCCGATCAGGCGAGCGACGACCGACGTGGCGGCCAGTACGAGCGTGGCGAGCGCCGCCGTGTCGGCGGTGGTGCGTTCTTCGACGAGCTTCACCAACTGCTGGATGCCGCCCACCTGCGATCCGAGCGCGAGCACGTACCCGATCGTGACGAACAGGAAGAAGCGGCTGGCGATCGCCTCGCGGTACGGCGTGCCGATCAGCGTCGGCGGGGCACCGCCCGGCTCGGCTCGGTCTCCGTCGGGCAGCCAGCCGAGCACGGCCGGGTCGGGATGGATCAGCCACACGGTGATCGGGACGATGCCGAGCACGAACACGGCACCGAGCCACGGCGTCCCGGCCTCCAACCCCTGGCGGTCGAGCAGCCACTTGGCCGCCGGGGTGATCAGGATGCCGCCGGCCGACAGTCCCGTCGATGCAACCGAGAGTGCGACCGACCGCTTGGCGTGGAACCATCGCGTGACGACCGTGGTCATCGGGACGAGCCCGGCCAGCGCCCACCCGGCCGCGAAGAATCCGTACACGACGAAGAGCTGCCAGGGCTCGCGCACCTGGCCGAGCAGGGCGAGCGCGACGCCCCCGACCACGGCACCCGCCGACACGACCAGACGGATGTCGTAGTGGGCGATCAGACGTGCCGCCGCGACACCGACGATGCCGCCCACGAAGAAGAACCACGTGGTCGCGAGCGAGATCGAGGTGACCTCCCAACCGCGCTCCTTGCTGAGCGCGTTGAGGTACACCGCCAAGCCGTAGAACCCGAGCCCCGACGACGTCGTCAACGAGATGAAACACCCCGTGACGACCCGCCACCCCGGGAACGTGTCGGCGGTCATCGATCGGGCCGGACGACCGATGATTCAGGTGCGTCGTCGGGGTCGGCCATGCCCGAACCGTAGTGATCTAGGCGTCGGTATCCTGAGTCGCACGATGTTCAAGAACACCATGAAGACCACCGTCCTGCTCGCCGGGCTCGGCGGGTTGATCGTGGCCGTCGCCGGCATCCTGGGCGGCGGCAGCAGCACGTCGCTGGTGATCGGTCTCGTCCTCGCCCTCGTGATGGTCGGCGGGTCGTACTGGTTCAGCGACAAACTCGCCCTCAAGTCGGCGAAGGCCCGTGTGATCACCCGTGAACAGGCGCCCGACTTCTACGACATGATCGAACAACTCGCGACCCGAGCGAACATGCCGATGCCGACCGTGGCGATCTCGCCCAATGCACAACCCAATGCGTTCGCCACCGGCCGCGGCCCCAAGCACGCCGTCGTGTGCGCCACCGAAGGCCTCCTGCAGTCGCTGACCCGTGACGAGGTCGAGGGTGTGATGGCCCACGAACTCATGCACGTGAAGCACCGCGACATCCTGATCGGGTCGGTCGCTGCCGCGATCGCCACGGCGATCTCGTTCATGGCCCAGATCGCCATGTACTCGTCGATGTTCGGCGGACGCGATCGCCGCAACGGCGGCAACCCGCTGATCATGCTGGCGGTGGCGATCGTCGCGCCGATCGCCGCGTCGCTGATCCAGATGGCGGTGTCACGGTCCCGCGAGTTCGAGGCCGATCGCGGCGCCGCCGAGTTGATCGGTTCCGGAGCCCCGCTGGCACGCGCCCTGCAAAAGATCGAGGCGATCGCCACGCTGCGGCCGATGGCGGTGCAGCCGGCGCAGGCGTCGCACTACATCCACAACCCGCTCGCCGAGGCACGCGGCGGCAGCCAGGGCACCAACTTCGCCAAGCTGTTCTCGACGCACCCGCCCACCGACGAGCGGATCCGCCGCCTCCTCGCCATCTGATCGCGAGTTGTGCCAGGGGCCGTGCGGCCCCTGGCACAACTCGCGATGTCAGGCGTTCTTGGGGAGTTCGCTGAAGGGGGTGTTGCGGTCCGGGCCGGGCTCCTTGGGCAGACCGAGCACCCGCTCACCGATGATGTTGCGCTGCACCTGATCGGTGCCGCCGTAGATGGGCGGCGCCTGCGCGAACAGCGCCAGCTCGGTGACGAACCCGTTCATCGGCTTGCCGGTGGCAGCGTCGAGCGCCTGCTTGCCGTCGCCGTCGTACGCGTGGAGCATGCCGTCGGCACCGATGATGCGCAGACCGAGGTCGCGCTGGAGACGCATCATCTCGCTCATCGACAGCTTGCCGATGTTGCCGATGCCGGGGATGTCACGGCCGCGAGCCTTCTCGCCCTTGAGGCGCAGGTTGTTGTACCGACCGATCTCCGAGAGCGAGTGCAACCGCATGAGGCCGTCGCGGATCCCCGGATCGTCGATCTTGCCCTCCGACTTGGCGAGTTCGATCAGCATCCGACCCGCACCGCGGAACTGTGCACCACCACCGCCGGAACGCTTGCTGCTGACGAAGTCACCGGCACGCTGATCGAGGTGACCGGCGACCGTGCCCGGCAGGGCAGCGCTCGACGCGGCGTGACCCGAGCCCGAGCTCAGACCCGCCCGCTCGAACATCAGCGTGGAGTTCGCCACCGCCCACCCGTTGTTGCGGTCGCCGATCAGGGCGTCGTCGGCGACACGGGCGTCGCTCATGAACACCTCGTTGAACAGCGCCCGGCCGGTCATCTCGCGGAGCGGCCGGATGTCGACGCCCGGCTGGTGCATGTCGATCGCGAAGTAGCTGATGCCCTGGTGCTTGGGTGCGTCCGAGTTGGTGCGGGCGATCAACATCCCGAGGTCGGCGAAGTGGCCACCCGAGGTCCAGACCTTCTGGCCGTTGACGATCCACTCCTCGCCGTCCAGCTCCGCCCTGGTCTGGAGGCCGGCCAGGTCGCTGCCCGCGACCGGCTCACTGAAGAGCTGGCACCATGCCCGCTGCCCCGTGACGATGTCGCGCACGTAGTGGTCGATCTGTTCCTGTGAGCCGTGCACCGCGATCGTCGGCGCCGCCAGGAGCAGGCCGAGACCACCCGGCGCGTTCAACGCTCCGTGCTCGGAGATCGTCTCCGCAACGCGGTTCGCGTCGTTGCGGGACAACCCCTTGCCGTAGGCGTGCTCCGGCAGCGACGGCGCCGACCAACCGGCCAACCCGAGCAGCTGCCACCACTCGGCGACCGTGAGATCGGGGTCCCAGTTGTCGTCGAGCCAGGCCTGGAGTTCGTCGATCACATCTGCCATGCCGAGATGGTTGCAGAGTGTCGACGCCGACCCGCAGTCGGCGGGATCTCAGAGCGCGAACAGGTCGTCGAGCCCGCCCGTGGCGGCCGGTTCGTCGGCGTCTTCCTCGGGAACGAACGCTGCGTAACCGTCGGACTCGAGCACGTCGGCGAGCTCGGGCCCACCCGAGGTCACGATGCGACCCTTGACGAGGATGTGCACGTGGTCGGGCTTGAGTTCGGTCAGCAGACGGCTGTAGTGCGTGATCGCGAGGACACCCAGATCGCCCTCGTTGCTGAGGTCTTCGACCCGGCGGGAGCAATCGCGCAGCGCGTCGATGTCGAGCCCGGAGTCGAGTTCGTCGAGGATCGCGATCTTCGGTTGGAGCACGGCGAGCTGCAGCGTTTCGTTGCGTTTCTTCTCGCCACCGGACAGGTCGACGTTGAGGGGCCGGTGCAGGAATCGTTCGTCGAAGTTGATGCGAGCGGCCTCGGAACGCAGCACATCGCCGAGATCGGCGGTGTCACGACCCCGACTGGCGAGCGCCTCGCCGAGCACGTCGTCGAGCAGGACACCGGGCACTTCGGTCGGGTACTGCATGACGAGATGCAGACCGGCGACGGCCCGTTTCCATGCAGGCAGCGCCAACACGTCGACGTCGTCGAGCGTGATCGAACCCTGGGTGACCTCGTAACCCGGCTTGCCCATGATGACGGCCGACAGGGTGCTCTTGCCGGCGCCGTTGGGACCCATCACCGCGTGCACCTCGCCCGATGAGATCGTCAGGTCGATCCCGCGCAGGATCTCGGTACCGGCGACCGTGGCATGCAGGTTCTCGATCTTCAGGGTGCTCATGACTGGGCCTCCAGGCCGACCGTGACCACGATCTGACCGTCGACGACCGATGCGTCGAACACCGGCACTGGTTGGGTGGCCGGCAGGGTTTGCGGCTCACCGGTGAGCAGGCTGAAGGTGCTGCTGTGCTTGGGGCACTC
>CAXAWD010000123.1:0-8858 GCA_963972325.1 uncultured Acidimicrobiaceae bacterium | reverse complement strand
TTCAGGTCCTGACGCATCGCCTGCGCCGCCTCATACGCAACGCACGCAGAGCACCGCACGCAAAGCACCGCACCGGGTGTGGAGAGCCGGTGGGACCCCATCGCCGAGTTGACAGTTCGGGTTGTCAACGCCGGGGGAGCTGGGGACGCCCAGCGCGACCTGCGTCGTCATCTCCGACGCGCGGGAGTCCCGAGGTCGTCGAGGTGTCGGCCTCGGTCGCCCGGAGCGCCGGGTCCGGGCCGAGACCGGGCCGGGTGCGGGCTGGGTACGGGACGCGACTGGGTCGTACGCTGGTCGGATGGCTGACGACGTACGCCGAACCGACTCCGGGATCGAGATCAAGCCGCTGTACACCGCGGACGATCTCGCCGACTGGAACCCCGACGACAAGCTCGGTCGCCCCGGTGAGCCCCCGTACACGCGCGGCGTCTACCCGTCGATGTACCGAGGTCGCAACTGGACGATGCGGCAGTACTCGGGTTTCGGCGACGCCGCGTCGACCAACCAGCGGTTCCACTTCCTCCTGAACGCCGGCCAGACCGGGCTGTCGTGCGCGTTCGACCTGCCGACGCAGATGGGCTACGACTCCGACCATCCGCGCGCCGAAGGTGAGGTCGGCAAGGTCGGCGTGGCGATCGACTCGCTCGACGACATGCGCGCGCTCCTGAAGGACCTGCCGCTCGACCAGGTCACCACGTCGATGACGATCAACTCGACGGCGGCGATCCTGCTGCTGATGTACGAGCTCGTCGCCGAGGAGCAGGGCGTGCCGGCCGAGAAGATCTCCGGCACGATCCAGAACGACCTCCTCAAGGAGTACATCGCCCGCGGTACCTACGTGTACCCGCCCCGGCCGTCGATGCGCATCATCACCGACATCTTCGAGTACTGCTCGAAGCGCGTGCCGCGCTGGAACACGATCTCGATCTCCGGGTACCACATCCGCGAGGCCGGTTCCACGGCCACGCAGGAGATCGCCTTCACGCTCGCCAACGCCATCGCCTACGTGCAGGCCGCGGTCGACGCCGGCCTCGACGTCGACGAGTTCGCGCCGCGACTCAGCTTCTTCTGGAACGGCCACAACGACTTCTTCGAGGAGGTCGCCAAGTTCCGGGCCAGCCGCCGCATGTGGCACACGATCATGACCGAGCGGTTCGGCGCCACGAACCCGAAGTCGACGATGCTGCGGTTCCACACCCAGACCGGCGGCTCCACGCTCACCGCGCAGCAGCCGGTCAACAACGTCGTGCGGGTGGCGCTCCAGGCGCTCGCCGCCGTGATGGGCGGCACGCAGTCGCTGCACACCAACGGCTACGACGAAGCGCTCTCGCTGCCGACCGAGGAAGCGGCGCGGCTCGCGCTGCGCACGCAGCAGATCATCGGTTTCGAGTCGGGGGTCACCGGCACGCCCGACCCGCTCGCCGGTTCGTACCTGGTCGAGTCGATGACCGACGAGGTCGAGCGGCTGGCGTGGGAGTACATCGAGAAGATCGACGAGCTGGGCGGCGCCGTCGCCGCGATCGAAGCCCACTACCAGATGGACGAGATCGAGCAGTCGGCCTACGAGTACACCAAGTCGATCGACGACGACGAGCGCGTGATCGTCGGGCTCAACAAGTTCCAGATCGACGACGAGCCGGAACCGAGCGTGTTCCCGATCGACCCGGCACTCGAACCCGCCCAGCAGCAACGCCTGGCGGCGTACAAGGCGAACCGCGACGCGGCCGACGTCACTGCCCGGCTCGAAGCGATCCGAGAGACCGCGAAGGGCGACGACAACCTCCTGTACCCGATGAAGGAAGCCCTGCGAGCCGGCGCCACCCTCGGCGAAGTCAGCGACGCACTTCGAGACGTCTTCGGTACCTATCAGCCGTGAGCTGGCTCGACCAGCACGCCGACGTCGACTGTTGCGACATCGTCACGACGGGGCGGGTGTCGGGGAAGCCGCACGAGATCGAGATCTGGTTCGGGGTGATGGACGGTGCGATGTACCTGATCTCCGGCAACGGACCCGGTGCCGACTGGTATCGCAACATGCTGGCGCACCCCGAGGTCACGGTGAAGCTGGCGGGCGACGAACACGTGGGCCGGGCTCGCGACGTCACCGACCCGGACGAACGCCGCCGCTGCGGTGACCTGATGGGCGCCAAGTACGTGTGGGGCGGCGACCCGTCGATCGGGCTGACGTACGACGCCTGGTGCTACGACGTGCCCGCGATCGCGATCGAGATCTAGCCGTAGGCTTCGTGGCATGGACACGACGCGGCGGGTCACGCCGGGCCGACTGCGGCGTCTGACGGAAGAACTGCTCGAAGAGCAGCTCGGCGTCATCGAACGGTCGACGGTCCCCGAGGCCCTCGTCGACGAGATCGACTATGCGCTCCGGCCGCCCCGTCACGAGCGCCGCACGCCGAGCTACGGCTCGTTCGTGCTCCCCGAACGTCCGATCCGGGCCTGGCACGAGGTGACCGGTCTCGACATCGTCACCAGCAGCACGGTCAACGATCTCGACGACGAAGTCAGGCGCTACGCCGACGGCCTCACCAGCTGGACGATCCGCACCGCGAGCGGCGTCGACTCGCTCGTGGTGTTCGACCGATCGACCGGGTCGGAACGTGACCTGGTCGTGCTCGCATCGGCCAGCGGTGCGATGCTCGTGCAACGGCACCCCAACGGCGAGGTCCGGCTCGTCGGCTCGTTCGGTGTCGCCCGCTGGGACGGTCTCGGCTGGCACGTCGAACCTCCGGTCGACTCGTGGGTCCAGTGGGCCACCAGCGGCCTGGACGAGTTCGACTCGGTGTACCTGGGTCATCTGGTGCGGTTCGCCGTGCACGACCTCGGTGCCAAGGGTGTCGGTGCCCTGATCGTGTTCCGGCCGGGCCCCGACTCTGAACTGTCGCGCGAACGTCGGATGAGCCCACCACCGCCGCTTCGCATCCACCTGCCTGCCGACCTCGCCCCACTGCGCCACGTGCTCTCACAGACCGATGGCGCGGCCCTGTTCGACGCGTCGGGCACGCTCGTCGAGCTCGGTGTGCGGTTGATCCCCTCGCCGGAGGCCGAACTCTCGATCGACGCACGCGGCGGCACCCGGCACATCTCGGCCCGGCGATACAGCTTCGACGATCCCGGCGCTGTCGTGGTCGCCGTCAGCGAAGACGGCCCCGTCACCGTCTACCGGGGCGGTGAGGTCATCGGCCGATCCCGGTCGGAAGACGACAGCTCGCCCGACGACCGCTGACGCTCGTCAGTCGGTGACCACGGTGATCCTCGGATCCGGGCGGGCCGGCGCGTCGACGGGCTTGTTCGGCCAACCGAGATAGACGATCGCCAGGATCCGGTCGTCGGGCGCGAAACCGCACAGGTCGAGCGCCCGCGGTGAGTCGATGATCGGCGCGGTCGACCAGAACGACGCAAGCCCCGCCGCGGTTGCGCCGAGGAGGATGTTCTGCACCGCCGCAGACACGGCGTCGCGGTTCTCGTCGTGGAACGTGGGGTGGTCGTGCGGCTCGCAGCCGACCACGAGCGTCGCCGGCGTGCGCGTGTACTTGGACATCGTCTTGAGGCGCTTCGCCTCGTCGCCGACCCCGCGCTCGCACATGTCGTCGACGAACGCCTCGCCGAGCCGGGCCCGTCCGTACCCGGTGAAGATCGCGAACTTCCACGGCCACGTCTTCTTGTGGCACGGCGCCCACGTGCCCAGGTCGCAGAGCCGCTCGATGAGCTCGATCGGCACGTCACGCTCGCGGTCGACGAGCATGTGGGTCCGGCGCGCTCGCACCAGTTCGGCGAAGTCGTCGAAGGTCGTCGTCACACCGACCAGGATGTCATCACGAGCGCCGCTCGCCACCCATCGCAACGATCGGGTGACGTGCATCGTCCGGTCGGGTGAAACATCGGCGACGTCGGGATGAACCGATGGGGGCGCGTCGAAGTCCCCCTCGAAAAGGTGATAGACCGACGCCTGGGTGGGCCGAACTGTTCGAAGAACTTGGGAGGAATACATGCCGTCATCAGCACGATCAGATGTCCGCGGGGTACGCGGACGAGGAAGACCGCTCCTCGCCGGACTCGCCGCCTTGGGCTGCGTGGCGACCACATTCGTGGTCGGCAGCGCTGCACCGGTGACCGCCGCTCCCGGTGACACCGTGCAGATCCTGTCGTTCAACGACTATCACGGCCACGTCAAAGATGACACGGCCGGCTCCATCGACGGGTCGTTCGGCGGCCCGGCCGCCGGCGGAGGCGAATACCTCGCGGCCAAGCTGGCCGAACTCCGAGCCGGCAGCACCGCGACGGCGAGCTTCACGGTTGCCGCGGGCGACCTGATCGGCGGCTCGCCCTTCTTCTCGGGTTTGTTCCACGACGAGCCGTCCGTCGAGTCACTCAACGAGATGGGTCTCGACATCTCGGGCGTCGGCAACCACGAGTTCGACGAGGGCGTCGAGGAGCTGCTTCGCATGCAGAACGGTGGCTGCCACCCGGTCGACGGCTGCTACTTCACCGACTACGACCCGGACACCGCCGGTGATCAGGAGTTCGGCGGCGCCGACTTCCAGTGGCTCGCCGCGAACGTGATCGATGATGCGACGAACGAACCGATCGATCTGGACGACGGCGAGGGTGACCACGACGACCTCGGCGGTTATTCACTCGTCGACGTCAACGGCACCGAGATCGCGTTCATCGGCATGACGCTCGATGGCACCGATGAACTCGTCGCCGCCTCCGGCATCGCCGACGTGACCTTCGAAGACGAGGTGACCACGGCCAACACGCTCGTCGGCGAGATCCAGACGGACCATCCGGGCGTCGAGGCGATCTTCGTGCTGCTGCACGAGGGTGGAGTTCCGAGCCCGTTCGCGATCAACGGATGCCAGGGCATCTCCGGTCCGATCGTCGACATCAACGACGGCCTGGACGCCGAGATCGACGGCATCATCTCCGGTCACACGCACCAGCCGTACACGTGCTCGCTGCTCGACCCCGATGACGATCCGCGACCCGTCGTGAGCGCATGGGAATACGGCAAGGTCGTGACCGAGCTCAATTTCACGCTTGACGCCCAGGGCGACGTCGACCGCTCCACGGTCACGATGATGAACCACGAAGTCCTGCAATCCGACCTCACCGCCGATGCCGCGGTGACCGCAGTGATCGACAAGTGGCAGCCGCTGGCCGATGCCAAGGGCAACGACCCCGTCGGCAAGATCAGCGAGACGATCACGCGTGGTGGCGACCCGACCGGATCCGACCGTGGCGTCGAGTCGGCTGCGGGCAACCTCGTTGCCGATGCGCAGTTGGCGTTCGCCCAGAACGTCGATCCCGACGTGGACGTGGCGTTCATGAACCCGGGGGGTGTCCGTTCCGATCTCGAGTTCCCGCAGTCGGCGAGCGAGGGCGACGGCGTCGTCACGTACGGCGAATCGTTCACCTTCCAGCCCTTCAACAACACGATGCACATCCTCGACATGACCGGCGAGCAGATCGTGTCGGTACTGGAGGAGCAATGTCAGCCCGGCGACAGCAGCCGTCCGGTGCTGCACCTCGGCGTGTCCGACGGCTTCACCTACACCCTCGACATCACTCAGTAGGACGGGGTGTGCACCGCGGTCGAGGTCACCGACGTGATGATCGGCGGCGTCGCTCTGGTGCCCGGCGACACGTACCAGGTGGCGGTCAACAACTTCCTGGCCGACGGTGGCGACAGCTTCGACACGTTTGCCGACGTGACCAACGGCCCCGCGATCGGGTCCGACCTCGAGGCGCTGAACGACTACTTGGCTCCGAGCCTGACCGGTACAGCTATCGACCCGCCGTCGACCGATCGGGTCAACGAGATCGGCAACACGCTGCCCGGCACGGTGCAGTCGCTGACGCCGGCCCGTCTGCTCGAGACCCGTATCGGTCCCGACAACACGACCGTCGACGGCGAGTTCGAGGGTGAGGGTCGCGTCGCCGCCGGCGACACCGTCGAGCTGGTGGTCGCCGGTCGTGGCGACGTTCCGGAGGACGCCGATGCGGTGGCGCTCAACGTCGGAGCGATCCTGCCGAACGAGCCCGGGTTCCTGACGATCTGGCCGTGCGGCGAAGACATGCCGAACGCGTCGAACGTCAACTACTTCGGTGCCGACGTCGTGTCGACCTCCGCCTTCGCCCAGGTGGGTGAGGACGGCAAGGTCTGCATCTACTCGCTCGCCGAGACCGACATGATCGTCGACGTCAACGGCCTGGTGCCGCAGGACGGTACACCGGTTCCGGTGGTGCCGGCCCGCCTGCTCGAGACCCGTGACGGCGTGGACGACATGACCGTCGACGGTGAGTTCGAGGGCGAGGGCCGTCTCGGCGCCGGCGAGACGCTGGAGCTGACCGTGGCCGATCGTGGCGGCGTCGATGCCGACGCGGAAGCGGTCGTCCTCAACGTCGGCGCGGTCCTGCCGGGTGACGATGGATTCCTGACGATCTGGCCGTGCGGCGAGGAGATGCCGAACGCGTCGAACCTCAACTATCTGTCGACCGACCTCGCGATTTCGAACTCGGTGGTCGCGAAGATCGGTGACGAGGGCAAGGTGTGCATCTACACCTTGGCCGAGACCGACCTCATCGCGGACGTCAACGCGTTCGTGCCGGTCGGTGGGTCGCCCGATTCTCTGGTGCCCGCCCGTCTGCTCGAGACGCGAGACGTCGAGGGCTTCGACACGATCGACGGTGAGTTCCAGGGCGAGGGACGCGTCGAGGCCGACAGCACCGTCGAACTCGACGTCGCCGGGCGCGGCGGTGTCGACGAAGACGCGTCCACGGTCGTCGTCAACGTCGGGGCGGTCTACCCCGACGCCCCCGGGTTCCTCACGGTGTATCCGTGTGACGAGGAGCGGCCCAACGCATCCAACGTCAACCACCCGGCGAACGACGTGGTCTCGAACCTCGTGCTCGCCAAGCTCGATGGCGACGGCAAGATCTGCATCTACTCGCTGGTCGAGACCGACATCATCGTCGACGTGTTGTCGACGACCTCGCCGGTGGTGCCGTACCGCTGATCGAGCGGCTGAGGTGATCCGTTTCGGCGGGTCGCAACAGAGCGAATGAATCGAACGAACGGGGTTCGGCCGGTGGGTCGAACCCCGTTCGTCGCGTTCGTGGGCGTGCGGGTCAGGCCGTGGCCCAGAACAGCACTTCGGCGCCGCCGGCGCCGGCGGTGAACGTCACTCCGTCGGCGTCGGTCAGCCGGGCAGCATCCCCGGTGCCGAGCGGACCGCCGGGGTCGACCACGCCCGACCCGCGTGCGACGAACACGTGGACGTGGCGATCGTCGGGCACGTCTGCCGCTGCCCCCGGATCGAGGCGGGCCACCCACAGCACGGCGCCGCGCTGATGGATGCCGATCGCCGCGCCGTGGCCCCGACCCGATGCGACCGGGATCAGTCCGCCGCCCGCCAGTTCGGCGCCGACGTCGAGCTGCTCGTAGCCGGGGTCGATCCCATCGGTGTCGGGTGGCACCCACATCTGGAGGAAGTGCACGTCGGTGGTCGAACTCGGGTTGCGCTCGCTGTGGCGGATGCCCCGCCCGGCGGACATGCGCTGGGCGTGCCCGGGGAGGATCGCTCCGTGGTTGCCCTCGGAGTCCTTGTGCTCGAGTTCGCCCGAGAGCACCCAGGTGACGATCTCCATGTCGCGATGGGGGTGGGTGCCGAATCCGGTGCCGGCCCGGACGACGTCGTCGTTGTTCACGAGCAGCAGTCCGTGGTGGGTGTTGGCCGGGTCGTAGTGGGGTCCGAAACTGAAGGAGTGCTTCGAGTCGAGCCAGTCGATCTTCGTGGTGAATCGCTCGCCTGCCCGTCGGATGTCGAGAGTTGGCATGATCATGAAAACCCTTGCGCGTGCAAGCATATTCCCTGTGGGGTCGAGCGCCTCCGACCGGTCAGAATCGTCCGGTGAGCATCCGAGCGACCGGCACGACCGCGGCGTCGGCCATCGTGCTGTCGGCCGTGCTGTTCGGCTCGACGGGAACCGCCCAGGCCCTCGGCCCCGACGAGGCGACGCCGTACGGGGTCGGGGCCATTCGGATCGCGATCGGTGGCATCGTGTTGTGGGCCGTCGCCCGGCGACTGCCGACCGGACGGACCCTGCGAGACCATCGCCTCTTGATCCTGCTCGGTGCCGGTGGGGTCGCCGCCTACCAGCCGGGCTTCTTCACCGGAACCGAGCGTCTCGGCGTCGCCTTGGGCACGATCGTCGCTCTGGGGAGTGGTCCGCTGTTCGCCGGCGTCATCGAGTGGCTGGCGGGCAACCGTCCATCGCCCCGATGGGCGGTGGCGACCGGCCTGGCGGTCGGTGGGGGCAGCCTCGTCGTACTGTCCGGCGATTCGGGCGCCAGGTTCAGCACGGTCGGGCTGCTCGGGGCCCTGACCGCAGGGTTGGGGTACGCGCTCTACGCCGCCGCCACCCGACGACTGATCGGGCGGGGCGTCCCATCGACCGAAGCCTCGGCGTGGCAGTTCACGCTCGGCGCGATCGTGCTGTTCCCACTGCTCGTGACGCAACCGCTCGGCTGGCTCGGCTCTGCCGGCGGTGCGGCGATGGCGCTCCACCTCGGCGTTGTCTGCACCGGAGTGGCGTACGTGCTGTACGGGTGGGGTCTCCGGCTGATCGACACCGCCACCGCGACGAGCCTGACGCTGGCCGAACCGGTGACGGCCGCCTGTCTGGCGGTGGTCGTGCTCGACGAACGACTTCGGTGGTTCGGTTGGGCCGGAGCCCTGGTGGTGCTCGCCGGCCTCATGATCATCGGTGGCGGCCTGCGCCGAACCGCTTGACCGCCGGCCGTCGCGAGTTGTGCCAGGCACAACTAGCGACGGGGA
>CAXAWD010000122.1:0-8895 GCA_963972325.1 uncultured Acidimicrobiaceae bacterium | reverse complement strand
GATCGGCTCGGCGGCCGGCGCTTCGGCCGCGGCCGGTTCGGCAGCAGGCTCGGGCGCCGGTGCTTCGGCAGCAGGCTCGGCGGCCGGTGCCGGGGCGGGCTCGGGCGCCGGGGCTTCGGCGGCGGCAGGCTCGGGCGCCGGGGCTTCGGCAGCAGCAGGCTCGGCGGCCGGGGCCGGGGCCGGTTCGGCAGCCTCGGCAGGTGCGGGCTCGGCGGCCGGCTCCGCAGCGGGTGCCGCTTCGGTCGACTTGGTCGACTTGGCGGTCGTCTTCTTGGCCGCGGTCGTCTTCTTGGCCGCAGCCTTCTTCTTCGCCGGCTTCTTCTTGGGCTCGGGCTTCGGCTCCTCGGGCTGCTCGTCCCGGGTCAGGCCGTCACGAACTGCCCGACGGCGAACCATGTCGGCGTATGCCTCGTTGAGCGAGGAGGAATGGCTCTTGATCGGAACGCCGAGCACGCCGCACAGGTCGACGGCCTCGGCATTGGTCATGCCGAGTTCCTTGGCTAGTTCATGTACTCGGATGTTCTTCGCCACGCTGTGGGCAACCTTTCGTCGTTCTTCAGTCTCGCAGAGGCGGGGGCGTTCCCCACCTGTTCAGTCGTTCGGTCGGGTCAATCGAGCCGTGAGTTGCTCGATCGCTTCCGGGCGCACGGTGGTCCGCCAGGCGCGATCGAACGCGCGCTTGCGGCGTGCCGGCTCGACACACTCCGGTCCGCACAGCCAGGCGCCACGACCGGGCGCCCGACGGTCGACACGAATCGAACCGTCCACGTCGAGGACGCAGCGGAGCAATCGTGTCTGCGGGTGCTGTCGACGGCACCCGATGCACGTACGGATCGGAACGTGAGCGTCACCCGGCTGCGTCATCCTCACCCTCGGCGGAGGCGGCGGCCTCCGGCTCGGCGTCGTCGGCACCCGACGCGGCGGAAGCATCCGGCGTCTCGGCAGCTTCGTCGGTGTCGGCGGACTCGGTCTCGGTCTCGGTGGCTTCGTCGGTGTCGGCGGACTCGGAGTCGGCAGCGACCGAGGCGTCGGTGTCGCCGGACTCGGAGTCGGCGGCTTCGTCGGACGATTCGCCGTCGGCGGCGGTGCCCTCGGTCTGGGCGATCCAGTCGGCCTGGCTGATCACGGTGCCGTCGGCGGCGTGCCACTCCATCTCACCGGCCTCGTTCTCTTTCCACTCCCCCTCGGCGTACTCGACGTGATCGTCGAGGTAGCTGCCGGCGGGGACGCCCTCGGCGACCTGCGACTCGGAGCGGATGTCGACGCGCACACCGGTGAGACGGGCGGAGAGCCGGGCGTTCTGGCCCTCGCGGCCGATCGCCAGGCTGAGCTGATGATCGGGCACGATCACGTCGGCGGCGGTGCCGTCTTCGGAGATGTTGACCTGGTTGACCTTGGCCGGCGACAGCGCCTTGGCGACCATGTCGGCGAGGTCTTCGCTGAACGGCACGATGTCGATCTTCTCGCCGCGCAGCTCGTTGACGACCATGCGGACGCGGGCGCCGCGGGCACCGACGCACGCGCCGACCGGATCGACGTTGTGGTCGTTGGACCAGACGGCGATCTTCGTGCGGTGACCTGGTTCACGGGCGCAGGCCTTGATCTCGACGATGCCGTCGGCGATCTCGGGCACCTCGAGTTCGAAGAGCCGCTTGATGAGACCCGGATGCGTGCGGGACACGACGATCTGCGGGCCCTTGGCGGTCTTGCGGACCTCGACGATGTAGGCCTTGGCGCGGTCGCCGGGATTGGGGCGCTCGTACGGCACCTGCTCGGCCTGCGGCAGCAGGGCCTCGACCCGGCCGAGATCGAGCAGCGTGTAGCGGGTGTCGGTCTGCTGGATGATGCCGGTGACGATGTCGCCCTCGCGGTTCGCGTACTCCTCGAACTTGCGGTCGCGCTCGACCTCGCGGATGCGCTGGCTCATCACCTGACGGAACGTCTGGGCGGCGATGCGGCCCAGGTCTTCCTTGTCGGGCGTGTCGTCGCGCTCGTTGACCCAGTTGCCGTCCTCGTCGAGGTCGTAGGCCGTGAACGAGAAGTCCATCGTGGTCGGGTTGACCTCGACGACGACCTCGTCGGCCGCGCCGGGACGCCGCTTGTAGGCGCTCGCCAATGCGTCGACGAGCACGTGGAGGAGGTCGTCCTCCGACATGCCCTTCTCCTGGGCGAGGAGGCGAATGGCTTCGCCCATGTCGAGATTGCTCACGATGACTCCTTGTCCGAATCCGACGATTGCTGCGCGCCCGTGGTGGTGGGCTGCGACGTGTTCGCGTTGCTCTTCTGCTTGCTCTTCTTCTTCTTCGATGCGCCCTTGCCGCCGGGCTTGGGCTGGGGGCCCCACACGAACACGGTGCGGGCCCGGTCGATGTCGACCAGATCGACGGTGCGCTCGGTCATCGAGTCGTCGTCGACTCGCACCGTGGCGGTGGCGTCGTCGGCGGCGACGAGG
Source organism: uncultured Acidimicrobiaceae bacterium (assembly GCA_963972325.1). Taxonomy (GTDB): domain Bacteria; phylum Actinomycetota; class Acidimicrobiia; order Acidimicrobiales; family Ilumatobacteraceae; genus Ilumatobacter. The sequence goes on along the minus strand of CAXAWD010000122.1, from coordinate 6,443 downwards.
ACACCCTCGAAACGCCGCGGTTCGGCGTTGGGGTCGACGAGACGAATGTTGATCGTCTTGCCGATCTCACGCTGGAAATGGGCCGGCGTGCGAAGGGTGCGCTCGACCCCTGGGCTCGTGACCTCGAGCGTGTAACGGCCCGGCATCGGGTCGTGATGGTCCATCTCACGCGAGATGAGCCGGGTCGCCAGAGCGATCTGGTCCATGTCGACGCCGGCCTCGGACCCGGGCGTCGTGTCGATCGTGACCCGCAGGGTGCCACCGCGCTGTTCGAGGTCGTACAGGTCGAGGCCGAGGTCGGAGGCGATCGGTTGGATCAGCTCTCGGACTCGCTGGAGTACGGGACTGTCGGTCATGTCGATTCGCCTCCTTTCACAAAACAAGGCGTGAGCCGGAGCCCACGCCTTTCGGTCACCAAACCAATAGGGATCTCCACTATAGCCGGAGGGAGGGCCCTTCTGGTCGGGGGCGACCGGTGTACCGTCGGGCCGGAACGAGGAAGCGAGCATCGAGATGTGTCGTGCCGCGGCGCCCGGCGCTCGACACGGCTCGGGTGCCGGGGGCGGCTGCGACGTCGGGCCGCACCCGGTTCGCGAGGAGGTGTCCGCGCACCGAGTTCGCTGCCGCGATCGACTTCCCGAGCCGAGAACACGACCCCACCAAGGAAGCCCCGTTGACCCACTACAACGTCCTCATCGTCGGTGCCGGCCTCATGGGCCGTCGCCACCTCACCGCGTTCTCGTCGATCGCACACGACGACACGACGGTTGCGATCTCGATGTGCGACACCGACGAGGGCCAACTGGCGGAGATCGCCGAGTCGGCCCCCGAGGTCGGGCTCTACTCCGAACTCGACACGGCCCTCGACCGACCATGGGACGGCGTGGTCGTCGCGACGCCGGCACACACGCATCTCGCGGTCGGTCGCCGTGTCACCGATGCCGGGTTCCCCCTGCTCATGGAGAAGCCGCTCGCACTGGTCCCCGACGGTGTGACCGAGTGGACGGAACAGACCGACGCGTCCGGCGTCCCGGTGATGGTGGCCTACCCGCTCATCCACAGCGACCTCGTCATGGAGTTGCGTGAGCGGGTTCGGGCGGGCGACATCGGGACCCCGATCCAGTTCTCGTCGATGCGTGGCGCCCATCAGCCGACCGTCAGGCCCGACTACGCGGACACCTACTACGCCGATCTGGCGAGGGGTGGCGGGGTCGTGTACGACATCCTCACCCATTCCGTCAACATGGGCGAGTGGCTGCTCGGCCCGCTGACCGAGGTGTCGGCCGACACGGACAACCACGTGCTCGACGACGTCGACGTGCCCGACACCGTGCACGTGGTCGGGCGCCACGGCTCGGTGATGGCCGTGTACTCGATCGGCCACCACCAGGAGCTGTTCGAGTTCATCATCACCGTCCACGGCACGGCCGGCTCGTTCCGTCTCGATCTGTACGGCGACACGCTGTCTCGGTCGTCCGGGCCGAACGGCACCTGGACCACGGTGAGTACCAGCGAGGAGCCCCACCGTCACTGGCTCGTCCGCCAGGCGCAGACGTTCCTCGACGTGGCCGCCGGAATTGCGGCGCCGCCGTGCGACCTGCTCGGTGGGCTCGCAACGGTGCGTTCGATCGCGGCGGTCATCGAGTCGGCTGACACCGGCCGCCGCATCGCCATCGCCGACAACGCCTGAACGCGACTCGGGAGCGAACTCCCATCGACCGGCGAAGGTGTAACGTCGCCGTCGTGAGTGAGGAAGCCGGGGTTCCTGAGCGTTCGGCAGACGAGACCGAGCACGGCGCCGATGCCGGCGCGACCGTGCTGCCGTTTCCCTCCAACCGGCCCCTCGATCGCACTCCGGCCGACACCGATCCACCCCGCCTTCGCGAGGTCATCGGCGAGGTGCTCCGTGACGAGCGCCGACGGCAGGAACGCACGCTCGCCGATGTCGCCGACCAGGCCGCCGTGTCGCTGCCGTACCTGTCCGAGGTCGAACGGGGCCGCAAAGAGGTGTCGTCCGACCTTCTGGATGCGATCGGCACCGCGCTCGATCTGACGCTGGTCGAGATCCTCGACCGGTCGGCCGACCGCGTCCGGTCCGACGCACCCCCGACCGGTGGGACCATCGAGATGTCCTCGCGTTCAGTCGATGTTCGGGGTCAGTGCACGACCCGCTTCCAGCTGGCCGCCTGAGTTCGCGGCCGGCAGCACGTCGGCCACGCCGTAGGCCACGGCCTCCTCCCCCGCCAGCACGAGCGCACGATCGGTGTCGGCGCGGATCGTGTCGATCGAGCGGCCGGTGTGACGTGCGAGCAAACCCTCCATCTCCGAGCGAACTCGCGCCAGTTCGGCCGCCTCCAGCGCCAGATCGGTCATCGAACCCCGCCGGCCGTCGGCGTGGGGTTGGTCGAGCAGAACCCTGGCGTGTTCGAGCACGGCCCGCTTGCCGGGGGCGCCGGCGGCCAGCAGCACCGCCGACGAGGAAGCTGCCTGCCCGACACACAACGTCGCGACGTCCGGCGCCACGAACTGCATGGTGTCGTAGATCGCCAGCATCGCGGTGAACGAACCGCCGGGCGAGTTGATGTAGAGGTGGATGTCGTGGTCGGGTTGCACGGCGGCGAGGTGGAGCAGTTGGGCGATCACCACGTTGGCGACGCCGTCGTCGATCGGGGTGCCGATGAAAATGATCCGATCGCCGAGGAGCCGGCTGTAGATGTCGGTGACGCGTTCGCCGCGCGGCGTCGTCTCGATGACGGTGGGGATCGTGTAGCTGCTCACGCCGCGCGCCCCTCCGCGCCCGACGCCAGGCCGACTCGGCGGACGACCCGTCGCGGCAGCACCTCGTCGAGCGAGTGGACGATGTGGTCGACGAAGCCGTACTCGAGTGCCTGTTCCGCGTCGAACCAGCGGTCGCGCCCGACGTCGTCGACGACCTGCTCGATCGGTTTGTCGGTGTGCCGGGCGATGATCGACCGCATCCGGTCGAGCGTGGCGACCAGGTTCGCGGCCTGGATCTCGACGTCGGCGGCCGCTCCCCCGATACCAGCGGACCCTTCGTGCATCAGCACCTGTGCGTTCGGGAGCGCGAACCGCTTGCCGGCCGCACCACCGCAGAGCAGCACCTGCCCCATGCTCGCGGCGAGACCGGTGGCGACGGTGACGACGTCGTTCGGGATCAACTGCATCACGTCGTACACGGCGAGTCCGGCGAGCACCGAGCCGCCGGGCGAGTTGATGAAGATGCAGATGTCGGAGTCGGGGTCGTCGGCCGAGAGCGCCAGGAGTTCGGTGATCAGCCGGTGGGCCGATTCGTCCGACACCTCGTCGGCGAGCATGAGGATGCGCGCGTCGAGCAACCGGTCGGACAACGGTCGGGCAGCAGCAAGAGTCATCCCGCCAGCGTCGCCGCGGGATTGCGGCGACGCTCCCGATTCTGCTGCAGGCAGAACACGAGCCGGCAGCCCACCGGCACGCGCACTGCTCGAGCTCAGAGATCGTCGTGGACCGCCGCGCCTGCGGCTGCCAGTCCGCCGAAGGCCAGGGCGGTCCCGGCAACGACCACTCCGGTGGCGAACGGGATCACCAGCACCGATGCGAGCGCCAGCATCCACGACACCGCCAAGAGCGGACCGATGACGACACCCCCGCCGACCACCACGACGAACCACGCCCTACCACGCTCGCCGCTGGTCGACCGCCACGCCTCGGTGAGGCCGTCGATCGGCCACATCAGGAACGATGCTCGGGAGTCGAGGACCTTGGCCGGGACGAGCAGCAAGGGCGGCACCACGACGTAGGTGATCGGGATGGCGGTGAGCATCACGATCGTCGACCACACGTGCCGGTCGGCTCGGTCCAGCCACGTCGAGACGAACCATGGTGCGCCGAGCAGAACGAGCGCCGGCGCCCACGCGAGAGCGAGCGCCGGGGTTCGGCCCGCAGCCCGGACGAACACGCGCGGGAGGCCTCGACGGGTGAACCCTCGATCGACCACCGCCGACGCCATCAGCGCCTGCATCCAGACGACCGCGATCGCCAGGATCACGAGCGTCCACGCGACGAACATGCCGAGTTGATGGATCGAGTCCCCGAACGAGTCGGTCCACGCGGCCTTCGTCCACGACCACCACGACTCGTCACGTCGGAAGAAGCTGACGGGCGAGAAGTTCGAGGCCGCGCCGCGAGCGCTGAACGCTGCGCCTCGGAGGACCATCCACGCCCACACCGCTTGCACGAACCCCAGACCGAGCGCCCACGGCGCACCGAACATGGTGGCGCGACAGGTCGACCATGCCGCACGCCTGATCAGTGGCCAGGGATCACCGTTCGCTCTCATCGGCGCCGAGTCTCGCGAATCAGCACCGGGCGGGAGAGATCGCAGTGCAGTCTCGTCCGGCGCCACGGGCGCCGTCGACTACCGGCGGGACTCCATCCAGTCGACGATGGCCGGGCGTAGCCACAGTCGCGGCCGACCGTTGCCCAGGTCGACGACCGGGCGCGGCATGTCGGCGTAGCGCCGCTGGTACAGACTGACGCTGTTGGGATGCCGCAGGCCGAGGAGCGAGGCGAGTTCGCGCGAATCGATCAGTTCTTCGGTGTTCACCATCGGCGCCATCCCGACAATCTAGTGGGAATGTCTCGGGGCGTAGACACTTCACGTCTACGCCCGTAGACTCCCTGCGATGAAACCGAACGATCGCTGCTGGTGCGACAGCGGGGCCAAGTACAAGCGCTGCCACGGCGACCGCCAGGCCCTCGATCGCGCGCCGGTTCGGCTCGGGAACGTCACCCCGCCCCGACCGGTGCCCGATCACATCGAGCGCCCCGACTACGTGACGACCGGACGCGTTTCGACGCCTCGGGCGGCACAGATCCACGACGCGGAGTCGCTCGCCAGGATGCGCCACGCCTGCGCAGTCGGCGCCGAGGTGTTGCTGCGCACCGGCGAACACGTCGAGGTCGGTTGCACCACCGAGGAGCTGGACGAGATCGCGCACCAGGCGTACGTCGAACTCGGCGCCTACCCGAGCACGCTGGGCTACCACGGGTACACCAAGTCGATCTGCACGTCGGTCAACGGCGTGATCTGCCACGGCATCCCCGACGACCGTCCGCTCGAAGACGGCGACATCGTCAACATCGATGTGACCGCGTTCATCGACGGTATGCACGGCGACAACTCGGCGACGTTCCACGTGGGCACGCCGAAGCCGGCACTGACCGGCCTCGTCGAGACGACCAGGGAGGCGACGCTGCGCGGTATCGCCGCGATCCGACCGTTCGAACCGCTCCAGAACGTCGCTCGGGCGATCGAGTCGTTCGCCACGTCGCGCGGCTACGGCGTCGTCGCGGAGTACGGCGGCCACGGCATCGGCCGGACGTTCCACGCCGATCCGCACGTCCATCACTGCGTCGACCGTCGGGACACCGCCGTCGTCGCGCCGGGCATGACGTTGACGGTCGAGCCGATGCTGCTCACGGGCCGCCCCGGTTTCCACCAGGCCGACGACGGGTGGACCGAGCACACCGACGACAACCGTCCGTCCGCCCAGTTCGAACACACCGTGCTCGTCACCGACGACGGCGCCGAGATCCTCACCGTCACCGACGACGGACGGACCGCGGTCGGCACCCTCGCCGACCTGCATGCCACCGGCGACCGCTCCGCCTGACCGCCCGGCCGCCCGGCACCGCGACCCGCCCGTTCGGACGAGGTCGGTCTGCAACGTCGGCCCGACTGAGCGTGTGACCGGACGGAGACGTGCCGACGACCTCTCAGGTCTGGGCTACCGTCCGCACCGTGGGGAGTGATGTTCGAGCGATGGCCAAGTTGGCCGTCGCGCTCGACGTCGCAGTTCGGTGCTGCGTCATCCTCGTTGCCTCACTGCTGATTCGCGAGTTCTGGACCGAGGACAACGAGCCCGACGGCGACGGTTTCCCCGTACGTCTGCTGATCCTTCCAGGCGTCGCCTACGTGCTCTGGAACCTGTGGTTCCTTGCTCGATCGTGCCGAACTTGGATCTCGGGCTCGCTCGGGGATTCCTCGTTCCTCGCGCTGCTCGGCGCCCTGAGCCTGGCCCGGCTGATTTGGCTTCTTCCGCTGGCAGACGACTGGTGGTGGCATCACCGGCACCGGCTGGCGTTGCTCGAGGTGGCGTCGGTCGCGTGCGCGATCCTCGCGCTCGGAGAGGCGATCAGGCTGACGACGACTCGCCCGGCCTCAGCTGCCGACGATCCGGTATCCGCCGATCGGAACGGCCGGCTCGGCGCACGCGAGCCGTCGACGTCGTTCGGACAGTTCGATCGGTAGTCGGCCCCAACTGAAGGACGCGAGAAGCCTGTTCCGTGCTGCGTTCTCTCGAAACTCTGTGACAGCCTCGTGGGCATGATGGGGGCATGAATCGGGCCGGGGTGATCACTGCGATCGAGGCGATCGACACCGA
>CAXAWD010000121.1:0-8917 GCA_963972325.1 uncultured Acidimicrobiaceae bacterium | reverse complement strand
TGCGGACCGGCTCCGAGGTAGCGGAACGCCGGGTGCGTGAACTGGGCGTCGGGCGACGCGATGATCATGTCGGACGCGAGCGCGATCTGCATGTGGCCGCCGTAGCAGTAGCCGTGCACCTGGCAGATCGTCACCTTGAGGCAGTTCTGGACTGCTGCGGTGAAGGCGCCGAGGACGATGTTGCGGTCGGGCAGGATGCGCTGACGCTGAGCCGGTGGCTTGGGTCGCTGGCCGTCGACCGGCTTCTTGTGGCCGATGTAGTGGCCGAGCTCCTCGGCGACCGCGCCGGTGCCGAAGCACGGCCCCTCACCCCGGAAGATGATCGTCTTGACGTCGTCGTCGGTCTCGGCCTCACGCACGAGGTCGCCGACCCGCTCGAGAGCGGCGATCGGCAGGGCGTTGAGCTTCTCGGGGTAGTTGAACGTGATGATGCCGGCGGAGATCTCGGGGTCCTTCTCGTACAGCACGACCCGGTCGAGCATTTCGGGATCGACGTCCATGACCTCGGCGTCCCACTGGTTGGCGAGCATCTCGGCTTCGGTCTTCTTCGGCATGGTGTCTCCTTTGTCTGGCACCGGGTGTGGCGCCGTGGATGAGTGGTGTGGTTGGTGTCGCGCCCGGTCGGGGCGACGTCTGGTCAGACCCGTTCGAGCAACGCGCCGCGCTGGACCTTGCCGGCCTCCGAACGCGGGAGCGCGTCGACGACGGCCACGGATCTGATCGCCTTGAAGTGGGCGAGCCGCGAGCGGCACCAGTCGATGAGTTCCGTCGTGAGTCGGTCGTGGTCGGTGCCGGCGTCGGCGGCTTCGTCGCTCAGCACGATGAACGCCATCGGGATCTCACCGAGGCGGACGTCGGGGGCACCGACCACCGCCACGTCCGACACCGCTTCGTGCTGCCGCAGAACCTCTTCGATCTCCGCGGGCCAGACCTGGAATCCGCCCGTCTTGATCATGTCGCGTTGGCGCCCGACGAGGAACAGGACCCCGTCGTCGTCGAGGTAGCCGACGTCGCCCGAACGGACCCACCCGTCGACGACGAGCGCTTCGGCACCGTCGCCGGTCTCGCCGACGTAGCCGCCGGTGGCACCGCGTCGAACACACACCTCACCGGCCTCGCCGGGCGGCAGGGCCCGCCCGTCGGTGTCGCGGATCTCGACCTCGACGCCGTCGTAGATCCGCCCCGCCGACCCGGGCTTCCACTTGCCGGCCCGGATGTCGGACCCGGTCCACCCGGCGACGTGCCCGAGTTCGGTCGACCCGTAGTTGGACAGGACCGGGATCTCCCAACGCTCCTCGAACTCACGCTTGAGTCCCGGGTCGAGGGCCTGGCCGGCGGTGAGCACGCTGCGGACGCTCGCGAGCGCCGGCGCGGGCTTCGCGTGGACGATGTCGTAGAGCATCGTCGGCATCAGGAACAGGTTGTCGATGGAGTGTTCTGCGACGAGCCGCCCGAGCGTGTCGGCGTCGAAACGTTCCATGAGGACGATCGAGCGTCCGACGTGGAGCGCGAACAGCAACGCCTGCTGGCCGCCGCTGTGGAACAGCGGGAGTGCGAGCAGGTTCGGGGTGACGCCCTCGGGTGCCGCCGGGTACGGGCCGGGCTTCCCACCCTTCGACGCGGTGGCGAGCACGGTCAACGCGTCGCGCGTGCCGCGGTGCGTCATGATCACGGCCTTGGGCAGGCCGGTGGTGCCGCCGGTGAACAGGATCGTGCCGTCGTCGTCCTCGCCCGGTTCGGTGAGGTCGGTCGTGGGCGCGGCCGTTTCGATCGCCGTGGCGAGGTCGCGGGCCCGGTCGGTCGCGAGATGCTCGGCCGGCGTCGCGCTCGACGGGTCGGGGGCGGCGAACAGGCGCGTCGACCACTCGGTCGACGCCGTGCACTGCCGTTCGGCCTCGAGGACCACGTCGAGCTTGCCTCGATGCGCCACGAGGGCGACCGGCTCGGTCTTGTCGAGCGCGCCGGCGAGTTCGGCCGCGTTGTACATCACGCTCAACGTGACCGGAACCGCGCCGATCCGCCAGCAGGCGAACAGCAGCACGGCCAAGTCGAGGTCGTTCTGCAGGTAGAGGCCGACCCGGTCGTGACGGGCCACTCCGGCTTCGAGGAGCACGGTGGCGGCACGTTCCGAGGCGTCGTTCCACTCGCCGTAGGTGAGACGCCGACCGTCGGCGTGGATCACCCCGACCCGATCGGGCACCTCGCGTGCCCGCCGCACGAGGTCGACGGCGGTGTTGAGAGAAGTGTCGAGTTGGTCGGTCACGTCGCTGGTTCCTCCTCGGGCGCGACGTCCCAGCGAGGGACCGCGGCGATCAGATTCTTGGTGTAGTCGTGCTGCGGGTCGGCGAGCAGATCGGCGGTGGCGCCGCGCTCGACGGCGACACCGCTGCGCAACACGACCAGCTCGTCACAGAGCTCCGCCGCGAGGAGGACGTCGTGGGTGACGAACAGCATCGACATCGAACGTTCGGACACCAGCTCCCGCAACAGCTCGACGAGGCTCGCCTGCGAGGTCACGTCCAGCGCCGACGTGGCCTCGTCGGCGATCAGCAGTTCGGGTTCGGTCGCGACGGCGATCGCGACCGCTGCACGCTGGCACATACCGCCGGACAGCTGGTGTGGGTAGCTCCGCATGACGCGTTCGGCGTCGAGGTCCATCCGTGCGAGCGTGTCGCGGGCGCGTTGTCCGATCGCCTGCTTGTCGAGATCACCGCAGTGGGTGCGGAGGACCTCGGTCAGTTGTGCGCCGACGCGCTTGAGCGGGTTCAACGAGCCCCGGGGCTGCTGGAACACGGTGCCGATCCGGCTGCCGCGGACCGATGCCTGGCGGTCGGTACCGTCGGCATGGTCGTAGATGACGGTGCCGTCGAGCGTGATCCGGCCACCGGTGATCGAGACGTTGCGCTGATGGAGCCCGATCACGGACCGGACCAGGGTGGTCTTGCCCGAACCCGACTCGCCGATCAGCCCCGCCACGCGGCCGCGATCGAGTCGGAGGTCGACGTCGTCGACGGCGCGGATCGTCTCGAACTCGCTGCGAGCCTCGACCCGCAACCCTTCGATCTCCAGCAGCGGTGTGGTCATCAGTGATCCCGCTTCCGCAGGTCGTAGCGCGAGCGCAGGGCGTCGCCGGCGAGGTTGACGTACAGCACGACCACGACGATCGCGAGGCCCGGCAGGGTGACGACCCACCACGCGTCGCGCAGGTTGTCACGTCCGTCGGCGAGCAGCCCACCCCAGCTGATGTCGGGGCTGACGACGCCGAGCCCGAGGAAGCTGAGCGCCGACTCGGCGAGGATCATCGTGCCGACCTCGAGGGTGGCGAGTGCGACGATGGTGCCGGCCACGTTGGGCAGGATGTGGCGGAGCACGATCCGGGTGTCGGAGGCACCGCCGATGCGGAGTCCCTGGATGAACGGCCGCTCGCGGATGGCCATGGTGTCGGCCCGTACGATGCGCACGTACTGGGTCCATCCGACGATCGACAAGACGATGACGAGCGTCGTGATCGATCGCCCGCGGTTGGTGATGATGGCGATCGCCAGGAGGAGGAACGGCAGCGCCATCTGGGCTTCGGTGAGGCGGGTGATGACCGCGTCGACCCACCCGCGACGGAATCCGGCGATAAGCCCGAGGCCGCAGCCGACCGTGGCGCCCACCAGTACCGACAACGCGGCGATCAGCACGGTGAGACGGGTGCCGGCGACCAGCAACGACAGCATGTCGCGGCCCAGCGCGTCGGTACCGAGAGGGTGATCCCAGCCACCGCCGAAGCCGACGGGTGGCTGCAACCGTTCGCGCAACGACTGCTGGGTCGGGTCGGGCAGCGGCAGGAACGACCCGAAGATCGCCGTGGCGACCAACAGCACACCGAACACGACGAGGAAGATCTCGAACGGGCTCATCTTCCGACGGACGGTCGTGGTGCGGGCATGGCCGGTGTCCGGGTCGTCGACCCCTTCGATCCCGTCGACCGGTTCGATCTCTGTCGGCACGTCGGCGTCGCTCATGCTGCGTCCCGGATCCGTGGGTCGATCAGGCCGTACAGGAGATCGATGACGAGGTTGATCGCGACGAACGCGACGGCGCCGACGATGACGAGCGCCTGTACGAGCGGAGCGTCGCGGAACTGCACCGCCTGGGTGGCGAGGGAACCGAGGCCCGGCCAGGCGAAGACCGCTTCGACGGTGACGGCACCGGACAGGAGCGTGCCGGCCTGGAGACCGATCAGCGTGATCACCGGGAGCGCCGAGTTCTTGAGGGCGTGGCCGAACATGACCGCCCGGCCACCGAGGCCGCGGGCCCGCGCCGCCGCGATGTAGGGCTCCTCGAGCACCTCCGACATCGACGACCTGGTGAGTCGCGTCACCCGGGCCATCGGGATGGTCGACAGCGACACCGCCGGAAGGACGAGGTGTTTCCAGGTGCCCGACTGGCCGGCCGGGAACCAGCCGAGGCGCACCGAGAACACCAGCACGAGCACCATGCCGAGCCAGAACACCGGCATCGATTGGCCGAGCACGGCGATGGCGCTGGCGATGCGGTCGCCCCGCTTGCCTTCCCGAGCGGCGGCGTACATGCCGAGCGGCACACCGAACACGACGCCGAGCACCATCGCGCTGCCGGCGAGGAGGAACGACGCCATGATCCGCGACTGGATGACCTCCCAGTTGCCGCGGTTGAAGCGCAGCGACCGCCCGAGATCGAACTGGAGGAGGTCGGTGATGAACGTCCAGTACTGCGAGAGCAACGGTCGGTCGAGACCCAGCTCGGCCTGCTTGGCCGCGATCTGGTCTTGGGTGGCGAGCCCACCGAGGATCTGCGTGGTCGGGTCGCCCGACAGCCGCGAGATGAAGAATGCGAGCGACACCGCGAGGAACAGGGTGAGCAGCGCGCCGCCGAGCTTGAGGGCGATGAAGCGAAGGGTGGTCACGCCGAGCGCTCCATCAGTCGTGCGCCACGCCCCGGCACGGCATCGACGAGACGCCGGGTGTACGGGTGTTCCGGCGAGGTGAACATGCGCGCCGGGTCGCCCTGTTCGACGACCTTGCCGTGCTGCATCACGTAGGCGCGGTCGCACAATTCCCGCACGACGGCGAGATCGTGGCTGATGAACAGCACGCCGAGTCGGCGGTGGTCGCGGAGGTGGCGGATGAGGTCGAGGATCTGGGCCTGGACCGACACGTCGAGGCCGGACGTCGGCTCATCGGCGACGAGGAGCTCCGGCCGGAGCAGGATCGCTCGGGCCAGGGAGACACGTTGTGCCTGGCCGCCGCTGAGCTGGTGCGGCAGACGCTGGGCCATCCCGGGTGCGAGCCCGACCTGGGCGAGCACGGTGGCATCGTCCTGTTCGACCGGGCGGTGCGGGTGCAGCCGTCGCAGTTCGGCGAGACCGCTGCCGATCCGCTGACGAGGGTCGAGCGATCCGTGCGGATCCTGGAACACCATCTGGACGTCGGCACGCGCGTGGCGCAACGCCTTGCCGCGCAGTTCGTTGAGCCGGTGGCCGGCGACGTCGATCGTGCCGCTGGTGACCGGGCCGAGGGCGCAGATCGACATCGCGAGCGTGCTCTTGCCCGATCCCGACTCGCCGACGAGTCCGACGATCTCGCCGGGCTCGACGTGCACCGACACACCGTCGACCGCATGGACGTCGGCGCCACGACCGTGGGACGCGAACGTCACCCGCAGGTCGCGCACGTCGAGGACGGATGCCGTCGAACGTCGGGCGTCGGGCGCCATGTCATGCGTCGTGGATCTACTCACTGATTCCCCTCGGGCGAGAACATACCATCCGGTCGGTATGTGGGCAAGACACAGTCAGTTTCCGTCGCGCAACTCGCGCTTGAGCACCTTGCCGGACGGGTTGCGTGGCAGTTCGTCACGGAACTCGACCTGCTTGGGCACCTTGAACGACGCGAGGCGATCGCGGCAGTGGGCGACGACGCGGTCGGCGTCGAGCCGCGCGTCGGGCCGCACCACGACGAATGCCTTCGGCACCTCCAACCACTTCGGGTCGGGCACGCCGACGACGGCGCATTCGGCGACCTCGTCGAGTTCGTGGATGACCCGCTCGATCTCCGGGCTGGCGACGTTCTCGCCGCCGCTGCGGATCATGTCCTTCTTGCGATCGACCACGGTCAGGTACCCGTCCGCGTTGAGGCGACCGACATCGCCGGTGTGCAGCCAACCGCCGCGCATCACCTCGGCGGTGAGCTCGGGCTGCTGCCAGTACCCCGCCATGACCTTGGGCGAACGCACCACGATCTCGCCGAGTTCGTCGGGCCCGAGTACGACGTCGTCGTCGTCGACGATGCGGACCTCGACATGCTGGGAAGCGCGACCCGGCGCGGCCGGGTAGACCCGTTCGTGGGCGGGGTCGAGCGCCGACACGGTGCTGCAGGTCTCGGTCAACCCGTACGAGTTCCGCAGCGCCGCGTTGGGGAAGATCTCGCGGAGGTCGTCGAAGAGGGCGATCGGCACCTGGCTGAACACGAGCCAGCGCACCGAACTGGTGTCGAACTCCGCGATGGTCGGCAGTTCGCGCATGATGTGCACCATCGAGGCGACCATGCACATCCCGGTGATCCGGTGTTCGTCGACCGCGTCGAGCACCGCTGCCGGGTCGAAGCGACGCATCACGACCATCGAGGCCCCGACGGCGAACGTGCGCAGCCCGGGCAGTTCCTGGGCACCGATGTGGTACAGGGGTGCGAATGCGAGTGTTCGCTCGTCGTGACGCAGACAGTCCTCGGTCACCTGGACCAGCGTGTTCCAGGCGGCGTTGCCGTGCGTCAGCATCACGCCCTTCGGACGGCTCGTCGTGCCCGACGTGTACAGGATGCGATCGAGGGTGTCGGCGTCGGCGGGCGCCGCGACCGACACGTAGTCGGCGTCGTCTCCGGCTCGCAACTCGGCCAGCGACGTCACCCCGGCCACCTCGCCGTGCATGCCGGCGACGAGTCGACACTCGGGCATCGCGGCGACGAGATCGTCGACGAGCGATCCGTACTCGCCGTCGACGAGCAGGGCGACCGCACCGGCGTCGCCGACGAGGAACGTCATCTCGTCGGGATGCAGCCGGTAGTTCAGTGGTACGGCGACCGCGGTGATGCGCGAGAGCGCCAGCAGCGCGACGACGTATTCGTCGCTGTTCATGCCGAGCAACGCCACACGGTCGCCCGCTTCGATGCCGTTTCGACGAAGCACCGACGCGGTCGCCGTGACGGCGTCGTCGAGATCGGCGTAGGTCCAACGAGTCTGCTCGAACTGCAGTGCTTCGCGCTCGGGGGTGCGGAGCGCATGGTGATGCAGCGGCTGGGCAGCGTTGTAGGTCATCGGCGCCTTTCGGACTACTTCATACCGGGCAGTATGAAGTTAGCCGACCCGCCTGAACGCGGTCAATCCGGGGCGCCGTCGGCCGCCAACCCGGTCAGGATCAGCCGTGAGTACTCGTCGGCGATCTGGGGCAGCTCGGGTGACCCCTCGGGCCGCCACCACTGGATCACCCAACCGCACATACCGATGATGCCGAGACCGGCGAGCCGCGGCGTGACGTCGGCACGGAAGTAGCCGCGTTCGACCCCGTCCTCGATCGCCGACCGGAACGCCTTGTCGATCGCCTCCCGCTTGGCCGCGACGGCCTTGCGACGATCGCCGGTCAGGTAGCGGCGATCCTGCATGTACACGCTGATGTGCGAGCGGTACTCGCCGAGGTCTTCCACCGACGTGCGGATCAGTTCGCGCAGACGGTCGCGAGGGTCGTCGAAGTCGGCGAGGATCCGCTCGACGACCTCGAGCTCCTTGTCGATGTACGTGTCGTGGATGATCTGAAGGACTTCTTCCTTCGATCCGAAGTGGTGGTAGAACGCGCCCTTCGTCAGCCCGGCCCCGGTGACGATGTCTTCGACCGATGTGGCCGGGTATCCGCGGCGCTCGAAGAGCGCGAGCGCCGATGCGAGCAACGAGTTGCGGGTCTCGACGGGCGAATAGCCCTCGCCGGCTCGACGGGAGGTGCGAGTGGTGGTTGTCTTCGATCGGGTCATGAGCAGGGCCAACCCTAACCGTTGGCTTCCGACCGCAACGGGCTAGGCGAGTGCGGGCAGCACCTCGTCGGCGAGCATGCCGAGGGTGCGGTCGACGAGTTCGTCGGGCATGCCCGGCCAGTCGATGCGGGCCACGATCTCGGTGAACCCGAGGTCGCGATACTGCTGCAACCGCTCGATCACGGCGTCGGGTTCGCCGACGACGGCGTTCTGGCGGATCAGGTCGTCGATCTCCAGTCCGTGGTCCCACGACTTGTAGTCGCGGTACTGGGCGGCGAGATACGGGCGTGCCGTCGCGGCGACGTCGGACCCTGGCGGGCCGACGAAGACCTCGCGGCTCAGCGGCAGCGACTCCGGCGGAGTGGTGCCGAGGCGCTCGTACTCGCCGTGGTACACCGCGACGCGCTCGGCCAACGTCTCGAGGCTGCCCTCGGGTGCACCGAGCCAGATCGTGCCGAGTCGGGCGGCGCGGCGGATGCCGATCTCGCCGAACGCGCCGAGCCAGATCGGAGGGCCACCCGGCTGCACCGGCCGGAGTTCGAGCGTTGCCCCGTCGAGCTCGCCGAAGCTGCCGGCGTGGTCGACGGCCTCGCCGCTCCAGAGCCGTTGGACGACGCCGACGTACTCCTCGAGTCGCCGGAACCGTTCCTCGAACGGCACGCCGGCAGCGGCGAACTCGCGCTTGCGGTAGCCCGCTCCGAACCCAGCCGAGATCCTGCCACCCGACAGCACGTCGAGCGTCGCCAACTCCTCGGCGATCGCGAGCGGGTTGCCGAGCGGCAACAGGTACACCCCGAAGCCGATCCGGATCCGCTGGGTTCGGGCCGCGAGATACGCAGCGAGGGTCATCGGCTGGAGGAACTGCTCGGACG
>CAXAWD010000120.1:0-8959 GCA_963972325.1 uncultured Acidimicrobiaceae bacterium | reverse complement strand
GTGAGACCGGCCACGCCCACGGTCACCTCGAGTACCTCGCCGAGGTCGGCGACCCCGCATCGGGTGAGCCGATCGGCGACACCGAAGAGAACTTCAAGGCGTCGATCGCCGGCGAGACGTACGAGTACACGCAGATGTACCCGGGCTTCGCCAAGACCGCGCGCGACGAGGGCTTCGACGAGATCGCCGAGTGGTTCGAGACGCTGGCGCGCGCCGAGAAGAGTCATGCCGGCCGCTTCCAGCAGGGCCTCGACGACCTCGACTGACCTGCCCGCACGAGCACCCGGGTCGCCGCGTCGACCCGGGTGCTCGGACGACCGGCTCATCCATCACGACCGATCACCTGCGAGACCCCGATGACGACGACCTACGACCCCAAGGACCCGACCTACCTCGACGAGGCGTCGGTCCGCGAAGAACTCACGCGCGTGTACGACCTGTGTCACGGGTGCCGCCTGTGCTTCAAGTTCTGCACGTCGTTCCCGACGCTGTTCGACATGATCGACCAGCACGACGACCAAGACGCCGGCCGGCTCACCCCGGCCCAGCAGGACCAGGTCGTCGACGAGTGCTTCCAGTGCAAGCTCTGCTACGTCAACTGCCCGTACATCCCCGAGTTGCACGAGTGGGCCCTCGACTTCCCGCGGCTGATGCTGCGCACCGAGGCGATGCGCTACAAGACCGGCCAGAAGCCGATCCGTCAGCGGGCCACCACGCAGCTGATGAGCCGCACCGACCTGCTCGGCACGGTCGCCAGCACCACGGCACCGCTCGCCAACAAGGTCGTCAACGCTCCCGAGGGTTCCGTCGTCCGTCGAGCAGTCGCCAAGGTCACCGGCGTGTCGTCGGTACGTCTCCTGCCGCCCTACGCCAAACAGCGCTTCTCCACCTGGTTCGAGAAGCGCACCCGCAAACTCGCCGCCAAGCGGCAGGGCAAGGTCACCGTGTTCCCCACCTGCCTGGTCGAGTACCAGGAGGTGCAGATCGGCAAGGACCTCGTCAACGTCTACGAGCGCAACGGGGTCGAGTGCGCCAACACCGCCGCCGGCTGCTGTGGCGCACCGTGGCTGCACTCCGGCGACATCGACCACTTCACCAAGGTGGCCGAGAAGAACGTGCAGGTGCTCGCCGACGAGATCCGCAACGGCGGCGGCGACATCGTCGTGCCGCAGCCCACCTGCGGGTACGTGCTCAAGAAGGACTACGTCGACTACGTCGGCGGGCCCGACGCCGAACTCGTCGCCGAGCACACCTTCGACGCCGCCGAGTACCTCGTCAAGCTCCACAAGGCCGACGACACCGAGCTCGACACCGAGTTCACCGGGCCCGTCCCCGAGAAGATCACGTACCACGCGGCCTGCCACCTCCGAGCACAGAACATCGGGTTCAAGAGCCGCGACCTGATGAAGCTCACCGGCGCCAAGGTCAAGCTGGTGCAGCAGTGTTCCGGCATCGACGGCATGTGGGGCCTCCGAGCGGAGAACGAGGAGATCTCGATCCCGATCGCGAAGAAGCTCGCCGACCAGATCGACAAGGCCGCCGGCGACGTGGTCACCGGTGACTGCAGCCTCGCCAACACCGCGATCGCCGAGCAGACCGGCGCTGCGCCCAGCCATCCGATCCAGCTGATCGCACGCGCCTACGGCATCGCCGACGACGCCTGACCGGAGGACCCCCATGAGTCGCAAACTCTCGCTGACCGACATCGCCGACGTCCGCGCCTACGAACGTGAGCGCGACGAGTTCCGTCCCCGCGTGATCGAGCTGAAACGGCGGCGCCGTGTGCACGTCGGCACCGTGGTCACGTTCCTGTTCGAGAACCGCGACACGATCCGATTCCAGATCCAGGAGATGGCCCGCGTCGAGAAGCTGACCACCGACGAGGAGATCCAGGGCGAGCTGGACATCTACAACCCGATGGTGCCCGAGCCGGGTCAGGTGTGCGCCACGATGTTCATCGAGCTCACCTCCGACGAGCAGATGCGCGAATGGCTGCCCAAACTCGTCGACATCGAACGTTCGGTGCTCCTGGTCCTGCCGAACGGCGACCGCGTGCGCGGCGTCGTCGACGCCCAGCACGAGCAGGGCCTGACCCGCGACTACGTCACTGCCGCCGTGCACTACCTGCACTGGGACCTCACACCCGAACAGGTCGAGTCGTTCGCGTCGGGACGGGTGCGTCTCGAGATCGATCACCCCCAGTACCTGGAGTCGGTCGAACTCGACGACACGGCGCACGGCGAACTGCTCGGTGACCTGCGTCCCTGATCGCCGGGCGATCCGGCCGCACGCGCCGTTCACACATTTCCCCTGGAATTCGCCGCGGACCCGTTCTAAGGTCCGAACGAATGGCGATGTCCAATGGGGGGCGAAGTGTCAACACATGAACTGGAGTGGCGGATGCTGGGGGCCTGTCGAGGTCTCGACGCGAGCATCTTCTACCCCGACAACGACGACGAAGCTGAGATCGCGACGCAGGTGTGCCAGCAGTGCGGGGTGCGAACGGCGTGCCTCGAGTTCGCACTCACCAAGCGCGAGAAGGTCGGCGTGTGGGGCGGTGCGACCGAGCGGGAGCGGCGCCGGATCCTCCGCCAACGCCGCCGCAGCGCCTGACGAACCCATGCGGGAGCCGACCGGGGGCGCCGGTTAGCCTCGCCACACATGTCGACGATCGATGACCACGGGGGTTGGCCCGCGCTGTTGAGCGCACTCCTCGACCGCGAGCACCTCACCGCAGACCAGGCCGAGTCGGCCATGACCACCATCCTGTCGGGCGACGCCACCCCGGCTCAGCTGATCGCGTTCGTGGTGGCCCTGCGCGCCAAGGGCGAGAGCCCGGCCGAGCTCGCCGGGCTGCTCGACGCCGTGCTCGCCCACGCCACGCTCGTCCCGCTCACCGACGAACAGCGCGACAACGCGGTCGACATCGTCGGCACGGGCGGCGACCACTCGCATTCGATCAACGTGTCGACGATGGCTGCCATCGTCACCGCCGGTGCCGGGGTGCCGGTGTGCAAGCACGGTGCCCGCAGCGCCTCGTCGAAATGCGGCACCGCCGACGTGCTCGAAGAGCTCGGGGTCACGATCGAGCTGTCGCCCGAGCAGGTGAAGCACTGCATCGACGAGGCGGGCATCGGATTCTGCTTCGCCCCAGCCTTTCATCCGGCGTTCCGCTTCGCCGGCCCGTCACGGCGTGAGATCGGCATCCCGACGGTGTTCAACCTGCTCGGTCCGATGGCCAATCCCGGGCGGGTCAGGCGTCAGGTGATCGGCGTCGCCGACGCGCTGTTCGCGGAACGTATGGTCGAGACGCTGCGCACCCACGGCTCGATCCACGCCTGGGTCGTCCACGGTGGCGGCCTCGACGAACTCACCACCACGGGTCCGAGCGAGGTGATCGAGCTGCGCGACGGCGAGATCGACCGGTTCACCGTCGACCCCGAGGAACTGGGTCTCGCGCCGGCCCGATCGAACCAACTGGTCGGCGGAGGTCGAGCGACCAACGCCGAGGCGGTGCGCCGGGTGCTGGCGGGCGACCCCGGGCCGCATCGCGACATCGTCGTGCTCAACGCCGCAGCCGGTCTCGTGGTCGGCGGGCGGGCCGAGTCGATCGCCGACGGGCTCCGGCTCGCCTCCGACTCGATCGACACCGGCGCGGCGGCCGCTGCATTGCAGGGGCTCGTCGAGGCGTCGGCGGCAACGCCGTGACGGGCGCATGAGCGACCACGCCTGGGCCGTGCAGGTTCCGGCGTCGTCGGCGAACCTCGGGGCCGGGTTCGACGTGCTCGGGATGGCACTCACGCTGCACGCCGAGGTCGGCACCGGGCCGCCGCCCGAACGGGCCCGAGCCGCCGAACCACGCCACCCGGCGACGGTTGCGTTCGCTCAGGCGGGCGGGAGCGGCGACCTGTGGGTGCGTTCACCGATCCCGATGGGACGTGGGCTCGGCTTCAGCGGTGCCGCCCGCGTCGGTGGTGCCGCCGCGGCCCACGTGCAACAACACGGCCCCGACGCACTCCATGACGATGCCGTTCGTGCCGCCGTGCTCGAGGTGGCCGTCGATCTCGAAGGGCATGCCGACAATGCCGCTGCGTCGCTGTACGGCGGCATCGTGATCGCTGCCGGCGACACGGTGACCCGGGTACCGCTCGCGGTCGACCCGGCGGTGGTCGTATGGGTTCCCGACGCGACCACCACGTCGACCGATCGGTCACGAACGACGCTGGGCGACTCGGTGAGTCGTGCCGACGCCGTGTTCAACCTGGGGCGGGTGGCGATGTTCGTCGCCGCGTGCGCCACGGGCGACGTGGCGCGACTGCGCGCCGCCACCGAAGACCGGCTGCACCAGTCGCAGCGGCTGGCAGCCGTGCCCGACTCGGCCGCCGCACTGGACGCCGCGCTCGACGCCGGCGTGTGGGCGGCGTGGTTGTCGGGCAGCGGGCCGACGGTGGCGATGCTGTGCGAGTCGGCGCGGGTCGACGAGGTGGCTGCGGCGTTGCCGCCGACCGGCCACACCAAGTCGTTGCGGATCGATCACGAGGGAGCGACGGTCACCGCGACCGGCGCACCCGCATCGGTCGGCGCCGTCTGAGCATCGAGTCGCGGGAGCTCGGCCGTCGACGAGACCGGGAACTGCCACGACCCGCTGCAGCTCACGACCTCGAGGCGGTGGGCGTGCCGGTCGAGATACTTGGCGAGGCAGAGTGCCTCGTCGACCTGGCGGCGGTCGAGCGGACGGCCGGGAGGCGGTGCGTCGGGCGGGTCGACCGGGAGGGCACGGCCGACCTCGCCCGAGACGGTGACGTCGACGAGACGGCCCTCGTCGACGACCCAGGTCATGCCGCCGCGCCGCACCGTGCAGCGCTGCGCAGCCCGTAGCGCCGAGATCAGTCGGCCGCGGTGCACCGCGGTGAGCAGCGCGGCGAGGCGGTCGCGGACGAGTGCTGCTTCTTCGAAACGCTGGGCGGCAGCGAGGTCGACCATGCGGGCGGTGAGGCGAACTCGGACCGGTTCGACATCGCCACGGAACACCCGCTGCACGGTCGCGACCGCGGCGTCGTAGCCGGTGCGGTCGGCGACGCCGGCGCACGGGCACTGACTGACGCCCAGCTGCGCGGCGCTGCACGGCGTGGCATCGGCAGCCGGCACGAAGTTGGCGCCGAGCCGGGTCGAGCACCGTCGCAGTGGCACGACCGACTGGATCGCCTCGACCACGAGGTTGGCCATCGCACGGGACGGCAGCGGACCGAGGTGGGCGCCCGCTGCCGACGGCTCTTTGACCACGGCCAACCGGGGCCACACGCTGTCGACGTCGAGACGGACGTAGCAGTACTTGTCGACCCGTGTGCCGACCCGGTTGTAGCGGGGGAGGAGTCGGGCGATCAGTCGCGTCTCGATCACCTCGGCGGAGAGCGGATCGGGAAGTTCGAGATGACGGACCTGCTGCATCTCGCGCAACATCGGGCCGATACGGCGTCGATCTTCGCGACCGAAGTAGCTGCGAACCCGCTGACGGAGGTTGGTGGCCTTGCCGACGTAGAGCACCTCGTCGCGGTTGCCGCAGAACAGATAGACGCCCGGAGTACGGGGGAGCGACGTGGTCATCGTGAGCTTGCGGGCCTGCGGATGGCCGGCGAGCTTGCCGAGCGACACGAGGTCGTCGAGACCCATCACCCCGAGACCTGCCGCCCGCTCGATCAACAGGTGCAGCAGGTCGGTGGTGGCGAGCGCATCGTCGAGTGCCCGGTGGTTGGGCGTGTGGTCGAGACGGAATCGCGACGCGAGCGTGCCCAGCTTGCAGTTGGGCACCTCGTCGCGTAGCAACCGGCGCGCCAGCGCGGCGGTGTCGACGACGATGGGCCGGTACTCGGGTCGGCCGTCGCGTGCCAGCGCGGCACGCACGAATCCGAGGTCGAACGAGGCGTTGTGGGCGACGAACACGGCGTCGCCGAGGAAGTTGATCAGCGTGCCGAGCACGGTTTCGATGCGCGGCGCCTGGTAGACGACCGCGTCGGTGAGCCCGGTGAGCACCGTGATCTGCGGCGGGATCGCCCGACCGGGGTTGACCAGCGTGTGGAACGTGCCGACGCACTCGCCGCCGCGAACCTTCACGACGCCGATCTCGGTGATCATGTCGTCGGACCGGTTGCCGCCCGTGGTCTCGAGGTCGAGGACGCAGAACGTGGTGGCGTGCAACGGGGTGCCCAGCTCGTCGAAGCTGCGTTGGCCGGGGATCGCCGCTGGCATGGACGCCGATCCAATCACGAACACACGTTCCCGTCAAGAACATGTGTTCGAATCCCGGCGGGCGCCCGCGCGCTACGCTGAACGGATGACGGCCCCCGACATCGAGCCCCGGCACCTGCGCCAGGCCCTCGAGTTCGCGGTACTGATGGCCGCCGAGGGGCAGAAGTTCAAGCCGCCGATGGCGTACCCGTCGGGTCTCAAGAAGTACTTCAAGTCCAGCCGCATCCCCACCAGCGCGCTCGCGTCGATCCGGCGGATGGTCGACGCCGACGACACGTTCCGGCGCCGCATCGCCGCCGGGGCCTTGCCCGAGTTGGTCGATCCGATCGGCAAGCTGTGGCTCGAACGGCCCGACGGATGGGAAGCCGACATCGTCACGCTGGTCCGCGAGGCCGACGAGGCCGCGGCCGAGGCCAGCGCGGCCCAGCAGCTCAAGAAGGCCGAGAAGCGCCGCGACGCCGCCGAGCAGGCAGCAGCCCGGTCCCGCGCCGAGATCGTCACCCTCGCCGATCAGGTCGCCCGCCGCGACGAGGTGATCGACGGCCTGCGGGCCGACGTGCAGAAGCTGGTCGACGAGGCCGCCGAACTGCGCGCCGAACTGATCGACACCCGCAACGACGTCCGCCACGCCCGCGACCGCGAGGCGGCGGCGCTGCAGAAGCTCGAAGCCGCCGAGCAGGCCCGCGACGAGGCGCTCGCTCAGCGGGGTGAGGCCGAGCACGTCCGCGACGACGCGCTCGCCGACCGTGCCGTCGTGGCCGCCGAACGCTCCGAGCTGGCCCGGCTCGCTGCCGCCGCGTCGGCGCTCGCCGACCAACTCTCGGCGGTGGCGACCCCCGCCGGGTCGGGGCAGCCGGGGCCCGTGCGGCGCAAGGCGATGGCGTTGCCGGGCGGCGTGCTCGGCAGTTCCGAGGCGGCCGCCGACTTCCTGTTGCGGTCGGGCGCCAGCGTGCTCGTCGACGGGTACAACGTGGCGAAACAGGCGTGGCCGAACCTCGATCTCGCCGGCCAGCGCGTGGTGCTCCTCGACGCGGTCGAGAACCTGGTTCGTCGCTACGGCTCCGACATCACCGTCGTGTTCGACGGCGCCGACGTGGTGGGTGCCAGCGCCGACGGTCGGCGGGTCGTCCGCGTGGTGTTCTCACCCGAGGGTGTCACCGCCGACGACGTGATCCGTGACGAGGTGCGGCGCCTGCCTGGCACACGTCACGTGGTGGTCGTCACCAACGACCGGGAGATCCTCACCGACACCCGGGCCATGGGCGCCAACCTGATGAGCAGCGATCAGCTGATCGCGCTCATGCGGTAGCCGTCAGAGCCCGCGGGCTGCGGCCTTGGCCCGCTTCGCCACCCGCTTGGCCGTGCGGCCGATCGGTTCGATCGTGCGGTGGTCGAGGTCGCCGACCTCGGCGCCGTTGTCGAACAGCACCCGGTAGCGCAGCCAGTTGAAGCCGTTGGCGAGCAGGATGCGGCCCTCGGTGCCCTCGGGCACCTCGGGAAGGTCGACGATCGTGCGAACCTTGTCGCCGATCTTCAGGTCGATCTGGCCCTCGTGGGGCGTCGCGAGCGCGTGGGGCTTCCAGTACTGCACCGGGACATTGTGCCCGATCGGGGCCTCGTCGCGCACGTTCTCGCGGGAACCGGTCCGGTCGACACGATGTTCGTGGGGGACTCCCGGGCATCTCCATCGGGCGCCGATAGAGTTCTGGGCCTGTGAAATCTTCGGTCGAACCCCTCGAGGGGAACAAAGTCAAGCTGTACATCGAGGTCGACGAGGCCGAGTTCGAGAAGGACATCGAGCAGGCGTTCCGGTCGATCGCCCGTGAGGTGAAGCTTCCCGGTTTCCGTAACGGCAAGGCGCCGCGGCGGGTCCTCGAAGCCCGGATCGGGCTCGAACCCGCTCGTGAACAGGCGCTCCGCGATGCGATCCCCCAATACCTGGGCAAGGCGGTGCGCGAGCACGACGTCGATCTGATCGCCACCCCCGAGGTCGAGATCACCGGCGGGCAAGACGACGGCCTCGTCGAGTTCGAGGCCGAGTGCGAGATCCGTCCCGAGATCACGGTGCCGGGCTACGCCGGGCTCAAGATCGAGCTCGACTCGCCCGAGCCCACCGACGACGAGATCGCCGAAGCCCGCGACGAAGAGCTCAAGCAGGGCGGGTCGCTCGCCGACGTCGACCGCCCCGCCGAGGCAGGCGACTTCCTCACGCTCGACCTCGCCGCCACTCGCGACGGCGAAGAGGTCATGGGTCTCAACACCGAAGACTGGTCGTACGAGCTCGGTCAGGGCTGGGTCGCCGACGACTTCGACGAGCACATCACGGGCGCCGAGGTCGGCGACGTGCTCACGTTCACCACCACGCCCAAGGGCACCGACGAGCCGGCCGACCTGACCGTCACGGTCAAGGCCGTCCAGGCGCTCGAACTCCCCGAGGCGACCGACGAGTGGGTCGCCGAGAACACCGGCGAGTTCGACACGGTCGCCGAGTGGGAAGCCTCCATCCGCGAGCGCATCTCCGAGCGCAAGCTCCAGGGCGTCCGCCAAACCATCGGCTACAAGCTCAACGAGGCGCTCGTCGAACTCGTCGACGTCGAGGCGCCCGAGTCGATGGTCCGGTCCGAGATGCAGAACCAGGCCGAGCAGATGGTCCGCCAGCTCCAGCAGCAGGGCATCGACTTCCAGGCGTGGATGTCGGCCACCGGCCAAGACC
>CAXAWD010000119.1:0-9129 GCA_963972325.1 uncultured Acidimicrobiaceae bacterium | reverse complement strand
AAGTCGGAGAACCCGGCGCGGTAGCCGGCGACCAGCATCCGCAGCTCGTCGATGCCGTGCAGTCGTGCTCCGTCGGGCCCCTGGTATTCGTAGTCCGGATGGATGATCTCGGCGAGCGCGTCGAAGCGTCCTCGGTTCAACACGTCGTCGACGAACCGTCGAACGACGGCGCTGCTCGTGGTCGCGGTCGGGGTGTCATGGGTATCGGTGATTGCCATGACGCCCAGTGTCCGGATGCGACGTCGCGATGTCGTCACCCGAAGGTGTAAGGCGGAGGTGGAATCGTGCGCGACGAGTTCGGCCGCGATGCTCGATCGAGCGTCAGCGAAGCAGGTCGAGCGCGCGAGCACGGTCGACGGCCGCGGTTCGATTCGCAGCGCCGAGCTTGTCGAGGATGTGTGTGATGTGCTTCTTGACGGTGTTGAGCGACACGTAGAGCTCGGCGGCGATCTCTCGATTGGGTTTGCCGGTCGCCAGCAGGCCGAGCACTTCGAGCTCACGCTCGGTGAGTTGGACGACGAGCGACTGCCGAGCCGAACCGGCCCCATTCGCATCCCCCGCCCCACCGGCCGCAGCCCGGTCGAACGCCGCGATCAGTTCGGCGACCCGTTCGAGCACCTGTCGGTCGACGTCGGCGGCATCGGGCGTCGCCACGACGGCGGCGAGCAGGGCGGCCATCGGCTCGCCCTCGTCGACGAAGAGTCGGACGAACCGTTGCGGCGCGGCGAGCGACACGGCACGGGCGAGCGAGGTCACCGCGCTCGGCAGATCGTCGTCGGCCAGTGCGAGTGCCCGCAGCATCTCGATCTCGATCACGCTCCCGGTTCGCCCGTCGTCGGTCGCAGCATCGAGTAGGCGGTCGAGCAGCGGGAGCGTCCGGGCGCTCTGACCTCGGCTGATGAGGAGCCGGGCCAGGAGCAGGTGCGCCGGCTCGAGCGGATGGTGCGGCACGTCGTCCACGCCGACACCTCGATGCCGTATCCAATGCTCGGCCGGGCCGTCGTCGCCGTCGGCGAGCATGAGCCGCGCCCGTTGGACCGGGACCGGGTTGAGGAGGTCGACGACGTCGGGGTCGGGGCCGACATCGATCGCTTCGTCGAGTGCGGCTCGGGCACCCTCGGTGTCGCCCTCGTCGTGTCGGAGTTGTGCCAGCGTCGCGAGGCCTGACGCCAGCGACTGGGTGTACACCAGTTGTCGGCACGCTGCGATGCCCGGTTCGAGGTGCTGACGCGCTTGCTCGAGGTCGTTGCGCTGGTATGCGATCTCGGCGAGTCCGATGTGGGCGACGCCGGCGGACGGCGCCGCGGACGCGGTTTGGCCGTCCTCGATCGTCAGCACCGCCCGGTAGGACTCGGCCGCTGCGTCGAGGTCGCCACGGGTGCGGTGCGCGCGGGCGAGATAGTGGCACGCGAAGGTGGCGCGCCCGGGCTCGCCGAGCGTGCGCCAGCCCTCGAGGTTGGCCGCGAGCGCCGGTACGGCCGCGTCGACCGTTCCCCGCATCCACAGGGAGCTGGCGAGGTGGAGCCGGGCGATCAGCGCGGCCGCCGTCCCGTCGGCACCCACGTCGTCGAGGGCCTGCGTCGCGAGTGCGACCGCCTCGTCGGTCTCGCCGCGGAGGTGGGCGACGAACGCGCGCATCAGCGCCGTGGTCGGATCGAGCATCGCCAGCGGGCTGGCGACGCGATCGATCGAGGGCTCGAATCGTTCGTCGCTGTCGGGGGCCGCGTTCGCGGCAGCATCGAGCAGGGCCTCGGCCTCGGTCGGCCGGCCGGCGTACGCAGCGGTCCTGGCGTGGGCGACCAGCAGTCGCCGCGACGCCTCGACGCCGTCCGGGAGCTCCGCCAGCCTGCGGCGAAGGGTCGCCCCTTCGCGTCGGTGGAGCAGCTCGTCGGCGTGGCGTTCGATGAGGCGCATGACCCACGTGTAGTCCCCGGCGGCCGCGGCGTGGTCGATGGCCCGATCGACGTGCCCGTGCGCTTCGTGCCACAGCGCCGCCCGCCGGTGCAGGTCGTTCACGGCGTGGGGTGGAAGCCGCTCGAGCCGGCTGCGGAGCAGTTCGGCGAACAGATGGTGGTACCGCCACCATCGCCGTTCGTCGTCGAGGGCGACGACGAACAGGTTCGCCCGCTCACACGCTTCGAGCATGTCCTGCCCGTCGTCGTTCCCGGTGACCGCGTCGCACAACGGTCCGGACAGTCGCTCGAGGATCGAGGTCGACAGCAGGAACTCGCGCACCCGTTCCGGCTGACGATCCAGTACCTCCTCGGTGAGATAGTCGAGCACGAAGCGGTGGCTGCCGGAGAACGAGGCGACGAATGCCGAGACATCGTCACGTCCGTCGAGCGACAGGGCGGCGAGCTGCAGACCGACCGCCCAGCCCTCGGTCCGCTCGGCGAGCACCGCCACCGTGTCGGCAGGGAGATCTGCCCCGATCGCATCACCGAAGAAGCCGGCTGCCTCGGCGGTGCTGAACTGCAGGTCGGCAGCACGGATCTCGGTCAACTCGCCGCGAGCCCGACGGCGCGCCAGCAGCAACGGCGGGTCGGCCCGACCGACCACGACGACGCGGAGCTGCTCGGGGGCGTGCTGGAGGAAGAGCCTGACGCCGGCGTGCACATCGTCGGACTCGATGACGTGGTAGTCGTCGAGGACCAGGACCAGATCGTCGAACGGGCCGCTGATCGTATTCAGGACGGTGATCGCGATCTCCTCGACTCGCTGGTCGCCTCGCGTGGTGATCGATCGACGGACGTCGACGCGCGACGCCGGGTCGTCGGCGAGTGCTCGTTCGAGCGAGGCGGCGAGGTGACGCCAGAAGCGGATCGGGTCGTTGTCGTCGGCGTCGAGCGACAGCCACGCCACCGGTGACGATCGGTGACGGCACCAGTCGGCCACCAACACCGACTTCCCCGACCCGGCGGGGGCACACACCAGCGCCACGGTTCCGGGCCGCGTCCGTTCGAGGCGCTCGGTGAGGCGGGGGCGCGACACGAATGTCGAAGGCGGACGCGGAACGTGGAGCTTGGTCGACAACACGGCCTGGTCGCCGGCCGCAGCGTCGTCGTCCGTACGAGCAGGGGTGAGATCGGCCATGGCACACCCGGGCTCTCCGCCCGGCAACCGTTTCACAGTAGCACCGGCCCTCGGGCCACCTGTCAGGCCACCCACGGGAACGACCTGCGCCGTGGTACCGGACATTCCACCCCCGGATACCACCTTTGGGTGGCGACGTCGGCAACCCGTGCTGCGCACGGTGTCGGGACACAAACCCCGACACGAGGAGACACGGTGGAGTACGAGATCCACGTCGAAGGCCAGATCGGTGCGAGCCGGTCCGAGTGGTTCGACGGCATGCACATCACGAGTGGGCCGGACGGCACGAGGATCGCCGGCGAGGTCGCCGATCAGTCGGCGCTGCACGGCCTGCTCGACCGTGTGCGCGACTTCGGTCTCACCGTCATCTCCGTCACCCGCGTCGACCGAGACCCCAAGGAGCAATCATGACCACCACCCACGACAACGAGCAGCCCATTCTCGTGATCGGCGGAACCGGCAAGACCGGGCGACGAGTCGCGCAACGGCTCGGCGACCGAGGCGTTCCCGTACGGATCGCCTCGCGCAGCAGCGAGATCCCGTTCGACTGGGAGG
The DNA here is from genome assembly GCA_963972325.1 of uncultured Acidimicrobiaceae bacterium. Taxonomy (GTDB): domain Bacteria; phylum Actinomycetota; class Acidimicrobiia; order Acidimicrobiales; family Ilumatobacteraceae; genus Ilumatobacter. Next base: position 5,481 of record CAXAWD010000119.1, on the reverse strand, counting down.
ACCCCTCGACCTGGGGCGCGGCGCTCGACGGCACACGCGCCGTGTACATCTCCTACTACCCGGACCTGGCTGCTCCCGGCGCCCCCGAGGCCGTTCGGTCGCTCGCCGACGCCGCGCTCGAACGGGGTGTCCGCCGCCTGGTGCTGCTGTCCGGACGTGGCGAGGTGGAGGCACAACGGGCCGAGCAGGCCGTGTTCGACTCCGGCGCCGACGTCACCGTCGTCCGCTGTGCGTGGTTCATGCAGAACTTCAGCGAGGACTTCCTGCGCGACGCCGTGCTGTCGGGCGAGATCGTGCTGCCGGGCGGCGACGCGCTCGAACCCTGGGTCGACGTGGATGACATCGCCGACGTCGCCGTCGCCGCCCTCACCGAGGACGGTCACGTCGGGGAGCTGTACGAACTGACCAGCCCACGGCTCCTCAGCATGACGGACGTCGCCGCCCAACTCGGACGGGCCACTGCGACCGAGGTGCGCTACATCCCCGTGTCGGTCGAGGACTACACGACCGCGGCCGCCGCCCACGGTGTGCCCGAGGAGCTCCTCGGACACCTCGCCTACCTGTTCTCGGAGGTGTTCGGCCACAACGCGTACACCGTCGACGGTGTCCAGCGAGCCATCGGCCGCCGGGCACGGGACTTCGCGACGTTCGCCCGCGACGCCGCCGTGGCCGGCGCCTGGACCACGCCCGTCGAGGCGACCGCCTGACCGGCGACCGCCGACCCGCATTTCCCGAAAGGACCTCGTCATGGATCTCAAGACCGCTCTCCTCGGTGGTGGCATCGTCACCACCGGCCTCGTGTCCGGCCTGCTGTACGGCTGGTCGGTGTCGGTGATCCCCGGCACCAAACGGGTGCCGGCGACCAACTACGTCGACACCATGCAGCACATCAACCGGGCGATCATCAACCCGGCGTTCGTCGTTCCGTTCATGGGCATCCCGCTCGTGCTCGGTGGGGCCGCCGTCATGCAGTTCCGCGCCGGCGACCACCGCCGTGGTTGGTTGCTCACGGGAGCGACCGTCACCTACCTCGTCGGGGTGCTCGGCGTCACGATCGGCGGCAACGTGCCGCTCAACGACGCCCTCGACGCGTTCGACCTCCGCGGCTCCACGAGCGACGCGGTCGAGCAGCGCCGCACCACCTACGAGCGCCCGTGGAACCGCTGGCATTATCTCCGCACCATCGCCAGTGTCGGCTCGTTCGCTCTGGCGGCGACGGCGGCGCTCGTGGTCGCCGACGACGGGTGAGCCCGTCATGGCGACGCTCGATCTGATCGGGCAGCTCGTGAGCGGCTCGGCCGGCAACGCACCGCTCGGTGCGACGATCGTGTTCCTGCTGCTGTCGGTGGCCGGTCTGGGGTCGCACGGCACCAGTGGCGTCGCCGACCGTGCCGACCGCAGGTCGGGGCGTGCGGTCGCGGAAGGCGGCCGGGGTCGTGCCGGTCTCGATGGCCAGGCCGAGCACTCCGACGTCATCCGGGTGCAGCGCTGACTCGTGCCGGAACCGGAACGCGAGGTCGTCGAACCGGTCGACGCCGTCTGCCTCGTTGTCGGACTCGCCTTCACGATCCGTCTCGTCACGCGTGGCGCCCCCACTCCGACCCTCACCATCATCCGCCGACCGGTCGCGGTCGCGGCCTGAAGCAGAAAGCACCGACCATGCACTCCACCCGGACACTCCACATCGACACCGACCAGATCGACACCGACCACATCGACACCGACCACATCGACACCGACCAGATCGACACCAGGGAGCAACGATGAACACGACAGATCGTGCCCCTCTGGGACGACCGTCGGGATCGGAAGCGGTCGGGAATCGTGGTAGGACGAACCACATGGTCGCCATCGACTCATCCACGCTGTCCGTCGCGGGCGTCAGCCAGCGCTTCGACGGCCGACAGGTGCTCGACGCGGTCGACCTCGACGTGCCGGCGGGACGGGTCGTCGGGCTGTTGGGTCCGAACGGGGCCGGGAAGACCACGCTGATGCGGATCATCTTCGGTGTGCTCGAGCCCGACGTCGGCGAGATCCGCTGGAACGGTCGAGCCGCGACCGCCGACGACCGCCGACGTTGGGGGTACATGCCTCAGGAGCGCGGGTTGTACCAGGAGATGCGGATCCTCGATCACCTGGTGTGGCTCGCCCGCCTGTACGGGGTCGGGCGCGTCGAGGCCCGCGAGCGGGCGACCGACCTGTTGGAACGCCTCGGGCTCGCCGATCGGATGCGCGACCCGATCCGCGAACTGTCGGGCGGCATGGCGCAACGCGTGCAGCTGGCAGCGGCGATGGTGCACGGCCCGGAGTTGCTGGTGCTCGACGAACCGTTCGCCGGGCTCGACCCGGGTGCGATCGAGTTCCTCACGTCGGTGATCGTCGACCACGTTCAAGACGGCGGGCACCTGGTCTTCTCGAGCCATCAGCTCGACCTCGTCGAGCACCTGTGCGAGACGATCGTGATGCTGTACGAGGGACGGGTCGTGCTCGACGGCAACGTCCGCGACCTGAAGCGGTCCAGTGCCGAACGGTTCCTGCGCGTCGACGACGCCTGGTTGGACGGGACTGCCGCCCGTGTGTCGTCGAAGAACGCCGCCGGGTCACGGATCGCGCTCGAGGCCGGGGTCGACGCGACCGTGGTGCTCGACCGGGTTCGTGCCCACGCCGACGTGTTCGACTTCGGGGTCGAGGCGCCGACGTTGTCGGAGATGTTCCTCGCCGTCACCAGGCCGTTGGCCGCGGCTGCCGCCGACGCGCCGGAGGTGACGTCGTGAGCGGGCGGGCGACCCGGCTGGTCATCGAGCGCGAGGTCCGCGAGTCGGCACGCCGCAAGGGCGTGTGGGCGATGGTGATCCTCACGTTCCTCGGCGCGAGCGGGGTCATGTTGGTCCCGAGCCTGCTGCCCGACGACCCCGACAGCCACACGTTGATGCTCGTCGGCGACGACGACATCGGACTGACCGAGGCGCTGGAGGCATCGACCGACCCCGAACTCGAACTCTCGAACGGCACCGACCGCACGGCGGCGCTCGATGCGGTGACGGAAGGCGACGCCGACATCGCCGTGGTGCTCGGCGACGAACCCACCCTGCTGGTCGAAGACGAGGGTTCGGATCTCGTGAACCTCGTCGCCGGCATCGTCGCCGACCGCGTCGCCACCGAACGGCTGACCGACCTCGGCATCGACCCGAGCGACGTGCAGGTCGCGTTCGCTGATGCCGTGCCCGCGATCGAACCGGTCGACGTCGAACGCGAAGGCCGCCAGGCATCCGCGTTCGTCATCACCCTCGTGCTCTACATCCTGACCGTGGTACTCACGAGCCAGGTCGCTGCGGGCGTCGCCGTCGAGAAATCGAACCGCGTCAGCGAAGTCCTGCTGGCGATCGTGCCACCACGAGCACTGCTGTTCGGCAAGGTGATCGGGGTCGGCTGCGTCGGCCTCATCACACTGCTGGCCGGGGTGACACCGGTGATCATCCGCCTCGCGACGGGTGGCGACCTGCCGGCCGGACTCGGCCGCACCCTGATCGCGTCATCGGCCTGGTTCGTCGGCGGCCTCGCGCTGTACCTGATCATGGCCGGGTCGCTCGGCGCACTCGTCGCCCGACAGGAAGAGGCAGGCGCCGTCGTCCTCCCGCTCACCATGTTCCTCGTGGTCGGCTACCTCATCACGGTGTCGGCGGCCGATTCGACGTTGGGTGCCGTACTGGCCTACGTGCCACTGCTGTCGCCGATGATCGAGCCGTACCGAGTGGCGATCGGCGCCGGGTCACCCGCGGAGTATGCGACGTCGCTGGCGTTGCTGATCGCAGCAGTGGTCGTCGCGGGTCGGGTCGGTGCCGCAATGTTCCGACGAGCGATCGTGCAGACCGGTCGCCGGATCCGCTGGCGCGATCTGCGCTCGTCTCGCTGACCCGCTTCGTCCCCGGAGGTTACCGGCGGGTACGGTGGCCCCGCATGGATGAGATCCTTGCAGCGATCCAGGCCAACGCATCCGGCGACGACCTTGCCGCGATCCCGATCCCCGAGTCGTATCGGGCAGCGTTCGTGCGACGCGACGAGACGGAGATGTTCGACGGCATGGAGTCGTCGGAGAAGGACCCGACGAAGTCGATCCACGTCGACGACGTGCCGACTCCCGATCTGGCACCCGACGAGGTGTACCTCGCGGTGATGGCGAGCTCAATCAACTTCAACACGGTGTGGACGTCGATCTTCGAGCCGTTGCCGACGTTCGGGTTCCTCGATCGGTTGGCCCGTGAGTCCGAGATCGCCAGGCGGCATGCGCAGCCGTTCCACGTGATCGGCTCCGATGCATCCGGTGTGGTGCTGCGGGTCGGCGAGGCGGTGCGCAACTGGAAGCCGGGCGATCGGGTCACGGTGCACTGCAACCACGTCGACGATCAAGACCACAGTTCGCACAACGACTCGATGCTCGGCAACAACCAGCGGATCTGGGGTTTCGAGACCAACTACGGCGGCCTCGCCGACCTGTCGGTGGTCAAGGCCAACCAGCTGATGCCGAAGCCGACCCACCTGTCGTGGGAGGAGGCGGCGGTCAACGCGCTGTGCAACTCGACGTCGTACCGGATGCTGGTCGGCGACAACGGGGCCCGCATGAAGCAGGGCGACTCGGTGCTGGTGTGGGGCGCGACGGGCGGCATCGGCGGCTACGCGGTGCAGTACGTGCTCAACGGCGGCGGCACCCCGATCGGTGTGGTGTCATCGCCCGAGCGGGCGCAACTGCTCAACGACATGGGCTGCGAGGCCGTGATCGACCGCCGCGCCGAGGGCTACCGGTTCTGGTCCGACGAGCACACGCAGGACGAGAGCGAGTGGCGCCGCTTCGGCAAGAAGATCCGTGAGCTCGTCGGCGAGGACCCCGACATCGTGTTCGAGCACCCGGGGCGTTCGACGATGGGCGCGTCGGTGTTCGCGGCGAAGCGGGGCGGCACGATCGTCACGTGCGCCGCAACGTCGGGCTACATGGTCGAGTTCGACAACCGGCACTTCTGGATGAAGCTGAAGAAGCTGATCTCGTCGCACTTCGCGAACTACGACGAGGCGTGGGCGGCCAACCGCCTGATCGACCAGGGCCGGATCCACCCGATCATGAGCGACGTGTTCTCGCTCGACCACGTCGGCGACGCCGCGCTGGCGGTGCACCGCAACCAGGCCGAGGGCAAGTTGGGCGTGCTGTGCCTGTCGCCGGAAGAGGGCCAGGGCATCGACGATCCGGAGAAGCGAGACCGGATCGGCGAAGCGAACATCACCCGCTTCCGCACGAAGGCCTGACACCTCCACGAGTGACGCCCGTCACAGAATTCTTGACTCCGTAGCAGGAACTCATGGTCGGCCGGTCTACGATTTCGGGTGATGCGCTCTCCCGAGGCGCATCCACAGCACCGAGGGGACCGAACGTGCGAACGATGACGTGGCCATCCGGTCACGACCAGCCAGCGGCGGGCACACGAACCTGCC
>CAXAWD010000118.1:0-9158 GCA_963972325.1 uncultured Acidimicrobiaceae bacterium | reverse complement strand
CCGGCAGGAACGAGAAGTTCAGCTCCGACGCGATCGGGCCGATCGGGCTGCAGATCGCGTTCTCCGACGACGGCGACGGATTCGTCTCGCCGGCGAAGTGCAGTCCGATCGCACGGTTGTTGGCCTGGTTCATCCAGACGCTGCCGGAGTCGCCGCCCTGGCTGACCTCGTAGTCGACGGCGGGCCACGGTGGGCGCGGCACGATGTGGATCTGGTTGCTGAACGCGACGACGCCCGGGTCGCCGTAGTTGATCGACACGCTCAGACTGACACCGTCGACGACGCCCTCGGTGATCGCTGTCGTCCGTCCGGACTTCACGACGTTCATGCCGAGCGTCGGCGTGTCGATGCCGGTGATCGTGCCGATTCCGAGGATCTCCCGCGAGTGGCTGCGCGCACCGTTGAGCGTGGCCACCGCGGCGTCCATCCGCGAGTCGAGCACCATCTTCGTGAGGGTCGCCACCGTCTGTGAGCCGCCGTCGTACTGGCCCGGTTGCAGGATGTCCTCGCCGATCGCCGCTGCGGAAGCGCCGGCCAGGACGTGCCAGTTGGACAGGATCATCGGCTTGCAGGTCGATCGGTTGAACACGATCGCACCGAGCGTGCCGGCGGTGATGCGAGGATTGCCGCAGCTGATGCCACCGATCAGCGGATCGACGGCGGTCTTGCGGTCGATCGCCTCGAGCGCATCGACGTCTTCGTAGTCGAGCACCGTCGGTGAGTTGGATGGACCGTAGGTGGCCTCGATCACGTCGACCGGGAAGCCGCCGACCTTCTTGGGTGTCTTGCCGCTCTCGTTGAAGACCTCGCTCTTCGCGAGTTCGGCGGCCGGCAGCTTCCGTCCGACGTGGACGCGCAGCGCGACGGTGTCGGTGAGTTCCTGATTCGTGATCTTGAAACCGACGTCGACGGCGGTCACACCGGGACGGCGCAGCCATTCGCGCCTCACGGTGTCGAGGGCTTCGATCGCGTCGTCGACTTCCTGGTTCTTCGGTCGCTTGGGCATGTTGCTCTCCTCCACTCGGTACGAGTCGTGTCTCGACCCGCAGTGCACAGAGGTGTGCGCGTCCGACCGGATACGCGCGTCGATGTCAACCTTTCGCGAACGTGGTCAACACGCGTCGAGGTCACCGACCGCCCGTCGGCGGACCGCTACTGACGGTGTTCGGCGTATTCGACGACGCGTGCCATCACACCGTCGCCGGCCCGCTCGACCGACCCGGCATCGAACGGCGGCTGCGGGTCGTACTCGATCATCAGCTGGGCCGCCTCGGCGGCGACGCGATCGAACAGGATCTCGACCAGTCGGAGCGCCATGTCGATGCCGCTCGACACACCGGCCGCCGTGATGATTCGGTGATCGAGGTGTTCGACGACGCGTTGCGGCGTCGGGTGGGCCCCCTGTGCCTCGAGCGACGTGTACGCACCCCAGTGCGTCGTCGCGGTGAGGCCGTCCAGCAGGCCGGCGGCGCCGAGCACCAACGAGCCGGTACACACTGACGTGGTGAAGCGCGTGGTCTCGTGTGCGGTCCGAACCCAGTCGAGCACCCGCCGGTCGGTGACGAGTGCGCGTGTACCGACCCCGCCGGGGAACACGATCACGTCGGGCTGCGGAACGTCCTCGAAGGTCGCGTCGCGGGTCACGCCGAGCATGCCGTTCTCCGAACGAACCTCGCCACGCTCGTGACCGACGAACGTGATGTCGATCTCCGGGATCCGTTGCAGCACCTCGTACGGACCGATCGCGTCGAGCGCGGTGAACCGGTCGAAGAGCGGGATGACGGTCTGGATGCTCATGGGGAACTCCGTTCGGGCGAGCCAGCGGTCACCATTGGCCCCGTCGACGACGAACAGCCGACGCTCGACGGCGACGGGAACTCCTCCGAAAGCTCGGCTGGGTCAGTCCCAGATCGCTTCGCGGGTGTCGTAGTCGAAGAAGTGGGCGTTCTCGGTGGCCACGGTGATCTGCGCGGTGTCGCCCATGCGAACCGTCGACCGGGGGTTGAAACGCCCGACGGCGTTGGCGGCCGACTCGCCACCCGCGTCTTCGACGGCGTCGGGGTCGCCCGAATCGACCGTCGGGGCATCGAGGCGGAAGTGGACCATGATCTCCGAGCCGAGCGCTTCGAGGAGTGTGACGGGCGCCGTGACGACCCGGCCGTCGCCTCCGCCCGTGGAGAGGCCCGCGTCTTCGAAGTCTTCCGGGCGGATACCGAGCACGACCTTCTTGCCGTCGTAGTTGCGCAGCGCCGGGCGGGCGGAGAGCACGGACGGGTCGAGTTGCAGCGTCTGCGAGCCGATCGTTGCCGTGCCGGTGTCGCCCTTGATCGTCAGCGTGGACTCGTAGAGGTTCATCGACGGTGAGCCGATGAAGGCGGCGACGAACACGTTCTGCGGCCGGTCGTAGAGATTCTGCGGGGTGTCGACCTGTTGGAGATAGCCGTCCTTCAGCACGGCGACCCGGTCGCCCATGGTCATCGCTTCGATCTGGTCGTGGGTCACGTACACCGTCGTGACGCCGAGTTCACGCTGCAGCGCCGCGATCTCGGCGCGCATCTGCACACGCAGCTTGGCGTCGAGGTTGGACAGCGGCTCGTCCATCAGGAACGCGGCCGGCTGGCGGACGATCGCACGACCCATCGCCACGCGCTGTCGTTGGCCACCGGAGAGCTGACCGGGCTTGCGGTCGAGGTTGGCGGTGAGCTCGAGGATCTCGGCGGCCTTGCGGACCCGCTGGTCGATTTCTTCTTTGGGGACCTTGGCGAGCTTGAGGGCGAAGCCGATGTTGTCGTACACCGACATGTGGGGGTACAGCGCGTAGTTCTGGAAGACCATCGCGATGTCGCGGTCTTTCGGTTCGACGTCGTTGACGGTTCGTTCGCCGATCTTCAGTTCGCCACCGGTGATCGATTCGAGGCCCGCCACCATGCGCAACGCCGTGGACTTGCCGCAGCCCGAGGGGCCGACGAGCACGAGGAACTCCTTGTCCTGGATGTCGAGATTCAGGTCGTGAATCGCATGGAAACCATTGTCGTACACCTTGTTCACGTTCTCGAGCTGGACGGTTGCCATGAGGATCCCTTTGTGGTGTTCGGTCGACGTGGTGTTCGGTCGACGCGGTGTCGGTGGATGGGTGCGAGAGCCATCGACGCTGACGCCCTCCTGCGAATGCCGGTCATACTACGTGATGTGCCGTACGGCACGTCAACGCTCGATCGCCGTGTCGGCACCGGCGGTTCCGTACCGAACAACCGGGCTCGGTCTGCGAAGCTCAGTACCATCGACGACGTGTTCGGTCCTCCCTCGGAGTTGGTGTTCCAGGAACTCCCGACGTTCGTGTACACCGACGCTCTGCATTGCGACGACTGCTCGCGCGTCGACGAGCCGAGCCTGGGAGCGACCGAGCCCGACATCGTGCCGCTCACCTTCGACGTGTCGCGAACGCTCGACGGCGCCGTGATCGCCAGCGCCGCCTTCCGGGAGGCATGCGATCGGATGGAGGGCATCCGGTTCGAGGCGGTCGTCGGCGCCGACGACCGGTGGATCGTCCGGGTCGACCGCATCGTGCGGATCGACCCGTTCGCCAGTCACGTTCGAACGGGACCGGTGTGCGAGACGTGTGACCGACCGAGGTACGTGACCCGTTCCGGACCGTTACGTCTGGAGTCGAGCGAACCGCTCGAGTCCGGGTTCAGCCGGACCGACCTCGAGTTCGGCGACACCGCCGACTTCGGTCCGTCGCAGCCGATCCGACTCCGGCCCGACCTGCTGGTCGACCGAGGCACCGCGCGGCGCCTGAAGTCCACCGGGCTGCTCGGGATCCACCTGATCACCCAGCCCTGAGTCGGGCTGTCGGCCGCCGACGTCAGACGGCGATGACGCCGGCGCCGGGTGCCGGTGCACAGATCCACACCCGGGCGGTGTGCCCGTCGAAGTCGTACCGGCCGACCACGTGGTCACGGAACTCGTCGGTCCGGCCGGCGTCGACCAGCGCCACCGCGCAGCCGGCGAACCCGCCGCCGGTCATGCGGGCGCCGAGGCAACCGGGCGCGTCGTCGGCGATCTCGACGATCGCATCCAGCCCGGGACCGGACACCTCGAAGTCGTCGCGGAGGCTGGCGTGGCTCTCGCGCATGAGAGCTCCGAACCGGGCGGTGTCACCACGGGCGAGCGCCGCGACGGCATCGAGCGTGCGCTGATTCTCGGTGACGATGTGGTGGGCGCGCCGCCGATCGACCGGATCGGCGATCGTGGCGACCTGTTCGACGGTGGCGTCACGGAGCGCGTCGACGCCGAGTTCGACCGCGGCCCGCTGACACGATGCCCGCCGTTCGCCGTACGCGGCCTCGGCGAGCTTGCGGCGTGTGCCCGAGTCGATGATGGCGACGACGACGTCGGCCGGCAGGCGGGTCGGTGTGAGCGTGAGCGCCCGACAGTCCATCAGACTCGCGTGACCGGCGACGGCGCCCGCCGAGATGAACTGGTCCATGATGCCGCTCGGGATGCCGACGACCTCGTTCTCGACCCGCTGCCCCAGTCGCGCGACGTCGATCGGTGGCCATTCGACACCGGCCCGGGCCAGCAGCGCCGTGATCGTGGCGACCTCGATCGCCGCCGACGACGACAGACTCGCACCGGTCGGGATGTCGGTGGCGACCGTTGCCCGCCAACCGCCCGTCGGGATTCCGTGCTCGGCGAGCAGACCGACCACGCCCGAGATGTAGCGCGCCCATGCCTCGGTGGCCGTCGGGTCGGCCGCCGGATCGATCTCGACCTCGCCGAACCCGTCGGACACGATCGTGACGGCACGCTCGACGGGATCGCCGACGTTCGACATGGCGAGCACGGTGTCGAACGGCAGCGCCATCGGGAGCGTGAACCCGTCGTTGTAGTCGGTGTGTTCGCCGATCAGGTTCACGCGCCCCGGCGCCCGCACGACGAGGTCCGGCCGCCCCCATCTGGCCCGATGCGAAGCCAGCGCCCGTTCCGTTGCCGTTTCGACCTGCATCACTCCAGGCTACGTGCACCGGCGGAGAGGTCGAACTGTCTCGTCGCACGGCGCCGAGCGCCCGATACGGTCTGTGTCGTGGACGTTCGAATTGGTGTGACCCAGGCCCCCCGAGAGCTCAACGTCGAACTCGACGACGGCGAACGCGACGACGTGAAGTCGCGTGTCGACGCCGCACTGTCGGGTGCGAGCGACGTGCTCTGGCTGACCGACAAGCGCGGTCGCGAGATCGGCGTACCGGCTGCGAAGATCGCCTACGTCGAAGTCGGCTCGCCCGACGGCGATCGCCGCATCGGATTCGGGGGCTGATGTCCCCCGGGGCCGGCACGTCGATCCTCGACCGCCGGCTCGTCTTCGTCACCGGAAAGGGTGGTGTCGGCAAAACCTCGGTCGCCGCCGCGCTCGCGCAACTCTCGGCGAGCCGCGGCCACCGGACGCTCGTGTGCGAGATGGACGCGAAGGGTTCACTCGCCGCGGCCTTCGATGCCCCGCCCCTCGAGTTCGAGCCACGGGAGGTCGAACCGAACCTCTTCGCGATGGCGATGAACACCGAGGACGCACTGCGCGAGTACCTGCGGCTGTTCGTGCGGGTGCCGCTGCTGGGCAAGATCGGCCCGCTCGCCCGCACGTTCGATTTCGTCGCCGACGCGGCGCCGGGCGTCAAGGAGATCCTGACGATCGGCAAGTTCTGCTGGGAGGCCAAGGAGCGGCACTACGACCTGATCGTCGTCGACGCCGAGGCGACCGGGCACATCGTCTCCCAGATCGGTGCGCCGCTCGTGATTCGCGAACTGGTGCAGGTCGGTCTGGTCCGTGACCAGACCGATTGGATGCTCGAGGTGCTCCACGACCCGGCGGTCACGGGTGTCGCTGTGGTCACCACGCCCGAAGAGATGCCGGTCACCGAGACGGTCGGCCTGCTGGGTCGGCTCGCCGACGAGACCGGCGTCGAGGTCACCACGCTCGTCGCCAACCGGGTGCTCCCGGCGCTGTTCGACCGCCATCAGGCCGACGTCGTCGACCGGCTCGGCGAGATCGAGCCGATGCTCGTCGAGGCGGCCGGCAAGAACGTCCGTGCCGTGCTCGAGGCGGCGCACATCACCGAGGCCCGGCGTCGCATCGGCAGCGAACACCTCGGCCGGTTGCGTGAGCACAGCGATCTACCGATGCTGATGGTGCCCGAACTGTTCACGCGGGCCACCGGGCCCCGCGTCGTGGCGTTGGTGGCCCAGGCGCTCGCCGAGGAGCTGGACTGATGGCACCGTCCTCCCGTCCCGATCTGATGGCGTTGCTGGCCGCGAAGGAGATGGTGCTCGTCGTGGGGTCCGGCGGTGTCGGCAAGACCACGTCGGCCGCGGCGATGGCGGCGGCCGCCGCGACCGAGATCGGTGGTCGTGTCCTGGTACTCACCGTCGATCCGGCCAAGCGGCTCGCCGACGCCTTGGGCATCGGGGAGATCGCCAACGAGGCGACCCGGGTTCCCGACGCCGCATTCTCCGACGTCGGTATCGAGCCGAACGGTGAACTGTGGGCGGCGATGCTCGACACGAGACAGGGTTGGGACGAGCTGATCCGTCACCACGCCCCCGACGTCGAGGTGCGCGACGCGGTGCTCGCCAATCCGCTGTACCAGAACCTGACCGGTCGATTCGTGCACAGTCACGACTACCTGGCGATGGAGAAGCTGCACGAGCTGCACGCCACGGGCGAGTGGGACCTGATCATCGTCGACACCCCTCCGTCGCGCAACGCCCTCGACGTACTCGATGCGCCTCGCCAGATGAAGGAGTTCTTCGGGTCGCGGTTGTTGCGGTGGCTCACGGTGCCGTACCGCTCGCGGCTGTTCACGGTGGCCTCCAAACCCTTCTACCAAATCGCCGACCGGGTGCTCGGGTCACGGTTCCTGCAGGACATCGCCGAGTTCTTCATCTTGTTCCAGGCGATGGAGCGCGGGTTCGTCGAGCATGCGTCCGAGGTCGAGCGCCTCCTGGTCGACGAGCGATGCACCTTCGTCGTCGTCTCCACCCTCGAAGCCGCACCGAGCCACGAGGCGAAGTTCCTCGCCCGCGAGTTGTTGCGGCGCGACATGAATCTGGGCGCGATCATCGCGAACCGTGTGATGCCCTCGTCGTTCATGTCCCGCGGGTCGGCCACGAGCGCCCGCAAACTGGTGCGGTTGGCCGACGACGGTCTGGCGAACGACGTCGGTGGCGAGCTCGACACCGACCCCGCGGTCGTCCGAGCCGTGCTCACCGAGATCGGGTCGCGCTTCCACCAGGTGGCCGTGGTCGCCACCCGCGAAGCCGAGCGTCGCGCCGAGCTCGCCGAGCTCTGTCCGCTGCTCGTCGCCGCGCCGATGCTCGACCACGACATCAACGATGTCGCGGATCTTCTCGATCTGGCGGCACACTTCGCGACATGAGTACCCCGTTCGACCAGCTCCCGACCGTCGGTGAACGCCGTCTCGCGGTCCGGGTGACCCCCGACGCGCTGCGCCAGATCCGTGGCGGCAGTCCGTGGCTGTACGACGGGTCGATCAACTCGGTCAGCCACGACGGCGCCGCCGGCGACCTCGCGGTGATCTTCGACGACGACCGCAAGTTCGCGGCGATCGGTCTGTGGGACCCGACCTCGCCGATCCGGGTCAAGATGCTGCACACGGGCTCGCCGACGAAGATCGACGAACAGTGGTGGCGCGAGCGTCTCTCCGCCGCGCTCGAACAGCGGCAGGCCCTGGCCGACGACCCCGACACCACCGCGTACCGCTGCGTGCACGGAGAGAACGACGGACTTCCGGGCCTCGTCGTCGACAAGTACGACCGCACGGTGGTGGTGAAGCTGTACTCGCCGGCGTGGTTCCCGCACCTCGCCGTCGTCGTCGACGTGTTGCAGCGCCTGCTCGATCCCGAGCGGGTCGTGCTGCGGTTGAGCCGGTCGGTGGCCGCGGGTGAGACCTTCGGCTTGTCCGACGGCGACACGGTCGTCGGCGACGCGCCGAACCAACCCGTGTTCTTCCGCGAGCGCGGGCTCACCCTCGAAGCGGATGTCGTCCACGGGCAGAAGACCGGGCACTTCCTGGACCAGCGCGACAACCGTGCGCTCGTGCGCGGGATGGCGGCGGGCGCCGAGGTGCTCGACGTGTTCGCGAGCACCGGTGGCTTCTCCGTGTCGGCCGCGGCCGGTGGCGCCAAGTCGGTCCTGCTGGTCGATCAGTCCGAGCCGGCGTTGCAGACGGCGCGACGCAACCTCGAACACAACCACCGGATCGGCGAGGTCCGCCGCTGCGCCGTGCACACGGCGACCGGCGATGCCTTCCAGGTGCTGACCGACCTGGCGAAGAAGGGCGAGCAGTTCGACCTCGTGATCATCGATCCGCCCTCGTTCGCGTCCAACCAGGCCGCGGTGCCCCGGGCCCTCGCCGCCTACGCCCGTCTGACGCGTCTGGGTCTGGCGGTCACCAAGCGCGGCGGCACGCTGGTGCAGGCATCGTGTTCGAGTCGCGTGAGTACCGACGATTTCGTCGACACGGTGAAAAATGCTGCCGACTCCGCCGGTGCCGAGGTGGTCGAGACCCGTCGCACCGGCCACGCCGTCGACCATCCGATCGGGTTCGAGTTCGGTGGCTACCTGAAGGCGGTGTTCCTCACCGTTCGTTCCACGCCGACCCGGCTGTAGCCGCAGGGCACGGCCGGTGTCCGCCGGTCAGGTCGTGGCCGGACGGAAGAACTTGTCGAGCAGCGGTTCGTAGTGCGACAGCGGTGCGCTGACGTACTCGGGGTCGAACGCCGTTTGGTCGTACTTGGCGCAGAACTCCTCGGTGTAGTCGTAGTACGGCGAGTCGGCGAACCGGTCGCGAGTGTTGCGGTCCATGCCGAGGTGGTGCCAGAAGTAGTACCCCTGGAAGATGCCGTGGTGCTCGACGAGCCAGTGGTTGGCCTCGGAGACGAACGGCTTCACGATGCCGGCGGCGATCGCCGGATGGTTGTACGGCGCGAGCGTGTCGCCGATGTCGTGGACGAGCGCGCACAGCACGTACTCCTCGTCGCGACCGTCGTTCTCGGCGCGCGACGCCGTCTGCAGCGAGTGTTCGAGGCGGGACACCGGGAAACCCCCGTGATCGCGCTAGAGTAGAAGGAGCTGCGCCATGATG
>CAXAWD010000117.1:0-9175 GCA_963972325.1 uncultured Acidimicrobiaceae bacterium | reverse complement strand
CTCGACGATGAACACCTGCCGGCGAGCACCATCCAGATCCTGCAGGCGGAGGCCGAGGACCTCGCAGCGGCGCAGCCCACCCAACACCATTGCTTCGAGCATGGCTCGGTCCCGCCACCGCCGACACGCCCCCAACAAGGCGTCGACCTCGGCCGGCTCCGCCACACGAGGCAACGTCCGCGGGGTGCGGATCAACGGCACGCCACGCTGACCACGATCACGTGAACGGCGAGTCGACAACCCGCGCGGCACCGGATTCTGGTCCACATCCCCGCGCACGATCAGGAACGAATACATCGACGACATCGACGACAACCGGCGCTGGATCGTACGCGCCGACAACCCCGACTCGCCATCCACGAGACGCACCACCGTGTCATCACCGACCGCCCGCTGGGCTGCGATGAACCTCAACACATCGGCAGTTGTGACCTCGACCGGCCCCACGCGCACCAGGTCGAAGAAGACCTTCAGATCGAACCCCGAAGCAAGGACCGTGTTCGGTCGACACCGCGCAGCGAGGAACTCGAGATACTCATCGACAACCCGGTGACCGAGCCGAACCTCAACTCGTCCGTCGGCGCGATCGACGCGCTCAAACCTCGGTGACCACACCATGAAACAGGGCTCCTTCCGCGCCCCGGCGGGGCATCACGCGAAGTGAATCACCACCACCCAAAGCGGCGAGGATTACCCACATATCCTCACCTCGGCGCTCGGCTCACAGCTCAAGAATGTGCGAGAAGATCCAGTCGAACGTCGAGCCGTGACCAGTGGTTGATCATTGCGAGCCGGTCACGACGATGCTGCGACTAGCGAGTCCGGGATCCATAACCAAGTCCTGCTCGGGCTGCAAGAATCTCGCTCGTGGTTCACGACGCAGCACGCACCGGCTACGACCAGCAGGCCGACGTTTACGCATCGGTGCGCCCGAGGTATCACCCGGCTCTCGTCGAGCGCTTCATCGACAAGTACGCGCACGGTGACGTGGCCGATGTGGGGGCTGGCACCGGGATCTTCACGTCGCAGCTCGTCGAAGCCGGATGCGTCCCGATCGCAATCGAACCAGTGGCGTCAATGCGTCACGCGATCACCGCCGCGCACCCGACGATCACGGTGGTCGACGGGACCGCCGAGGACACCGGCCTCGACGTCAACTCGGTCGACACCGCGGTCGCCGCCCAAGCATTCCACTGGTTCGACCACGACGCCGCGCTTGCCGAGATCGAACGCATCCTGCGCCCCGGCGGGTTCGTCGTGTGCGTGTGGAACGTTCGCGACGAAACCGTCGACTGGGTTCGCCGGTACACCGACGTCGTCGACCGACACGCCGGCGACACACCTCGTCACCGAACCATGCGATGGCGACAGGCCATCGACGGCTCAGCCGCCTTTGAGCCTGTCGACGACTGGTCGATCGCGAACCCGAGGCCGACCACGCCTCAGCAAGTTGTCGACCGAGCGCTCTCGACCAGCTTCATCGCCGCCCTCGAACTAGCCGTCCAGACCCAAGTACTCAACGAGATTCGACAGATCGCCCACGACGTCGGCGACTCCTTCGACTTCCCCTATCGCTCCAAGATCCAAGCCTGGAGACTCGTTTGCTCACGGTGACCCTCCACCGCTGGCCGAGCTCATAACAACGTCACCAAGGCGGCTTTGCGACCGTCCGAGAACGGCGCATATCGCTCGGTCGATTGCAGCGTCAGACCCGAGCGATAATCACCGGCCGCGACGCCCGTCCTCGCGCCGCACATCCGGCGTACTGTTTGAGGTCCGACGGCCGGTTGCGTAGCGCATAAACACGCTTCTTCGCCCGGCGAACTGCTCGGTTTCGCGTTCACCGACAGTTCCGAGGCTGGTGGGGAGGTCGTCCTGCCGAGCCCGTGGCCGGCGAGGTGCGCGAAGCGGCGAGGTGAAACATCAGCTTTCCGCCTGAGAACATTGCGTCGTGGCCGATCGAGGCAAAGCCGCACGCTGGACCTTCGCGCCGCGGCGAGCGCGGCGGCAGGGCGACATCGACTCGATTTCACAAGCGTTCTAGGCACGGACAAGTATCGATAAACGTCGATATATACCGTTTAACCTGGTAGTTCGCGAGAGCGGATGACGGGAATCGAACCCGCGTTCTCAGCTTGGGAAGCTGATGTTCTACCATTGAACTACATCCGCGTGGCCCGCCGAACGGGCGCCCGAACACGTTAGCGGGCGGTCCGCCCGACCGGGAATCTCCGCCGGATGTTCGCGTCCGAGTTCAGTCGGCGCAGATGGCGGGTAGTTCTGAAGCGACATGTCACCGTCCGTCGAAGATCCATCCGGTCCGTCCGACCCGAACGTCGTCGACGTCACCGCGGACCTGGCGGCGGACGCCCCCGGCGGCCCGACTGCACCGGACACCGTCGTCGGACGCGGTCGCGACGCCGAGCATCCGTTCCAGATCCCCCGCCACGGCTGGAAGGACATCGCCTTCCGCGTCAAGGACGAGTGGGGCGACGACCACGTCGGGCTCAGCGCCGCGGCCGTGGCGTTCTACTCGTTCCTCGCGCTCATCCCGGCCCTCGCCGCGTTGGTGTCGATCCTCGGCCTCGTGGCACGGGGCCGGAATCCCGAGGAGGTCATCACCGACCTGTTCGGCGCGCTACCCGAGGAAGCGCGCAGCTTGCTCACCGATCAGCTGGACACGATCTCGTCGCAGTCGTCCGGTTCGCTGTCGTTCGGTCTGATCATCGGTGTCGCGCTGTCGCTGTGGACCGCATCCGGCGCGATCGGGCAACTCGTCAACACGATCAACATCGCCTACGACGAGGAGGAGACCCGCAGCTGGTTCCATCGCAAGGCGATGGCGCTCGGTCTCACCCTCGGCGCGATCGTGTTCGTGGCCGTCGCGGTGTTCGTCGTCGTCGCCTTCCCCGAACTGATCTCCCGAACCGGCTTCGGAGTCGGCACCCGTCGCCTCCTCAACATCCTGATCTGGCCGGGGCTCGCGCTGTCGTTCGGTTGCGCCCTGGCACTGCTCTACCGCATCGCACCCGACCGGAGCGCCGCGCACTGGAAGTGGGTGTCGGTCGGCTCGATCTTCGCCGTGCTGGCGTGGGTGGCGGTCACGCTCGGCTTCCGCTTCTACGTGTCGTCGTTCGGTTCGTACAACGAGACGTACGGTTCGCTCGCAGCAGTCGTCGTGATCCTGCTGTGGCTGTGGCTCACGGCGGTGATCGTGCTGCTCGGTGCCGAGATCAACGCCGAGATCGAACATCAGACCGAGGTCGACACGACCGTCGGCGGCGACCAACCGATCGGCCGTCGCGGCGCGGTCAAGGCCGACACCCTCGGCAAGCTCCGCCACTGAGCGGCAGGAGTGCGGCGCCCTCCGATCAGGCGTCGTCGTCGGCGATGTCGGGGCCGTCCCAGTAGCCGGCCATCAGCTCACCGACCCACGTCGGCTCGACCACCTCGCCGCGCGGCAGGAACTCGCGCATCACGGGCTTGATGTCGAGCACCGGGGTGCCGTCGATCGCATCGAGTCCTCGCACGCGAACCTCGTTGCCCTCGACGCCGACGAGTCGGCAGATCGTGACGGCCAGCCGGTTCGGTCGCTTGCTGCCGCGCTGGGCGAAGATGCCGACTCGCGGCCAGTCGGTGTTGCCACGCGGGTGCCGGGCGTCGGTCGTGACCTCGTCGTCGGACAGCGTGTGGAACCGGAAGATCACCTCGATGTGGGAAAACGCGTCGAGCCCCATCAGCGACTCGGGTGTGAACCGGTCGGTGAGCGTGATCGTGGAGAACTCCCGGTCCCAGCCGTCGTCGCGTCGGTCGGTGCGCCCGCCCGTCACGAACCCGATCGGTTCGATGCCCTGTTCCATCTGGCTACTCCTTCGGGCGATGTCGGTCCATCGCATCGGCGACCGCGTGAGCACCACGTCGGTCGGCGGACCGTAGCCCGGCGATCGCACCGTCGAGATCACCGGGCGGCTTGTTCTGGCTGAGCTTCCGCTTGGCCTCGACCCGACTGATCTCGAGCGAGATGCCGACGATCGCCCTGAGCAGGCCCTGGGTGTAGGCGTCGGGAGCGTCATCGACCGACCACGGCGCCGGCATCTCGGCCTCGTGGTGGTCGGTCAGATCGCGGACGAGTTGCATCGTCCAGCCGGCGTCGTGGGTGACCAGCCGTCCGTGCAGGTGCACGACCTCGTAGTTCCAGGTGGGCACGACCTTGCCGTGTTCGACCTTCGACGGATACCAGCTCGGCGAGACGTATGTGTCGCTCACCGGCACGACCAGCAGCGCATCGGCGGGCGCGGTCGCGAGCACCGGGTTCGGCCGGGCGAGATGGGCACGCACCAGCGTTGCGTCGTCGTCGATCAGGAACGGCACCGGTGTCGAGAGCAGGCCGTCGGGGCCCGCCACGGTGAGGTGGCCGAACCCGGCCGAGCGTGCCATCGCCACCGCCGCGAGCGGGTCGTTCTCGGCGAAGTGACGGGGCACGTACACGCCGTCACCGTAGTGAGCGGTTGCGTCGTGGGGAGACGGGGAATCGTGGTCACTAGAGTCGGCGAACATGATCCTCTCGGACCGGACCCTGCGCGAACAGCTGGCGGCAGGGCGCATCGTGATCGACCCGCTCGACGAGTCGCTGATCCAACCGAGTTCGATCGACGTCCGGATCTCCAACCTGTTCAGCGTGTTCCGCAACCACACGCGCGCGGTGCTCGACGTGAAGGACGACCTGCAAGATCTCACCGAGTTGATCGAGATCGACGCCGACGACCCCGACGCGTCGTTCATGCTCCATCCGGGGGAGTTCGTGCTCGGCTCGACGTTCGAGCGCGTCGCGGTCCCCGATGATCTGGTCGGGCGCGTCGAGGGCAAGTCGAGCCTCGGTCGACTCGGGCTCCTGATCCACTCGACCGCCGGATTCATCGACGCCGGCTTCGACGGTCACATCACCCTCGAACTCGCCAACGTCGCGAGCCTGCCGATCACGCTCTATCCGGGCATGAAGATCGGCCAGGTCAGCTTCATGCAGATGACCACCCCGGCCGACAACCCGTACGGCAAGGGTGCGGCCGGCTCCAAGTACCAGGGCCAGCGCGGCCCCACGCCGAGCCGCTACTTCGAGAACTTCCGCTGAGCGTCGCCTCCGACCGACGGCTCGGCGGGCCCGGTCGATCGAGACTCAGTTGAAGACGATCGTCTTGTTGCCGATGAGGTGGATCCGGTCTTCGGCGAACGCACGCACGGCGCGAGCGAGCACCAACCGTTCGGTGTCCTGACCGAGCGCGACCAGTTCGTCGGCGGTGTGGGCGTGGGTCACGCGGGCGATGTCCTGCTCGATGATCGGCCCCTCGTCGAGGTCGGCGGTGACGAAGTGCGCCGTGGCGCCGACGATCTTCACGCCGCGCTCGTGCGCCTGGTGGTACGGCTTGGCGCCCTTGAACCCCGGCAGGAACGAATGATGGATGTTGATCGCCCGTCCGCGCAGGTGCGAGCACAGGTCGTCGGACAGGATCTGCATGTAGCGGGCGAGCACGACCAGTTCGACGTCGTGCTCGGCCACCAGCGACTTGATCTCGGCCTCCTGCTCGGCTTTGGTGTCGCGGGTGACCGGCAGGTGGCGGAACGGGATGCCGTACCGCTCGGCGACCTCGGCACAGTCGGGATGATTCGACACGATCACCGGGATGTCGACGGCGAGCCCGCCGTTTCGCCAGCGGTACAACAGGTCGACGAGACAGTGGTCGAACTTCGACACCAGGATCATCACCTTCGGTCGCCGGTCGACGGGCCGCACCTTGAGTTCGATCGGGCCACCGCCGATCCGAGCCGTGACCGCGTCGCGCAGGTCGTCGCTGTCGTTCGCCTCGGTGGCCACCACCATCCGCATGCAGAACGTGTTGGTGTCGGGGTCGGTGAACTGCGAGTTCTCCACGATGTTGCCGCCCACGTCGAGCACGCCCGCGGTGACGGCGTGGACGATTCCGGGCCGGTCGGCGCAGGTCAGGGAGAGCACGTGCGTGGTGGACATGGGCCACATTCGATCGGCCGAACGGCGATCTCGAAACCCGAGCGATCGACCGGGCCCGGGGACGCCGACTCTCGACCGTTCCTCGACCGGTTCTCACGCTGATCACACCTTCGGATCGCAGTGTGGGGGCATGGAATCGAACGAACGAGAGACGCATCCGTCACCCGTCGGTCCGACCGACTGGCGTCCGCCGCTCCGACAGACGCCCGTCGAGGTCCCGCCGCCGCACCCTCCCCGGCCGCCCGCACCCCGGCGATCGGCAGGTCGCTGGGTCGCGGTTCCGGCGCTGTCCCTCGCGTTCGGTCTCGGCGGTGGAGCGATCGCCGGCTTCTACGCCGCCGGCGCCGAGACGACATCGGCGTCCGCCGACGTCGCGAGCGTCGCCGCGGTCGACTCGGCGTCGGTCGCCGTCGGGGTGGTCGACGTCCCGTCGATCATCGACGCCGTCGACAGCTCGGTGGTGTCGATCTCGACCGAGATCCAGGTGCGGCAGGGCCGCTTCAACGCCACCGCCGAGAGCGCCGGCACCGGGATCGTCTATGACGACGCCGGCCACATCCTCACCAACGCGCACGTCGTCGAAGGTGCCACCTCGATCACCGTGACGACGGAGGACGGCCGCGACCTCGAAGCCGTGCTGATCGGCGCCGACTCCGCAGCCGACATCGCCGTCCTGGCCGTCGAGCCGACCGACGATCTCCAGCCGGCAGCGCTGGCGGCCGCGGGTTCGACGGGGGTCGGCGACCCGGTCGTCGCGATCGGGAACGCGCTCGCTCTCGACGGCAGCCTCACCGTGACGCAGGGCATCATCTCGGCGCTCGACCGGTCGATCGAGACGGACACGGGCACCCTCACACACCTCGTGCAGACCGACGCCGCGATCAGCTCCGGCAACTCCGGTGGCCCGTTGGTCAACACCGACGGAGAGGTCGTCGGAGTGAACACCGCCGTCGCCGCGAGCAGCGCGACGACGACCGCTTCCAACATCGGGTTCGCGATCACGATCGATCGCGCCGTCGACATCGCGAACGGCCTGATCGCCGGATAGTCAGGGCGTCGGCAGAGCGTCCTGCACCATGAGGTAGCCCTCTTCGAGCGTCGGTTCGACGAGATCGACGCCGGCCGGTGGGTGCCCGAGACAGCGATGGTGGCCGTCGGCCTGCTGCCAGCTCGACCGCACGCCGGGCGGCGGAAAGCCGGCCTGCACCCACACCCGACCGGCGGCGTGGGCGGCGAGCTGACCGGGCGAGCCGGCGAATCGGACCGTGCCCGAACCGAGCACCACCACCGTGTCGGCCGACGCCGCCTCGTCGGTCAGGTGGGTGGCGACGAGCACCGTCGTCGTGCGCCGCCGTTCGGCGAGGATCTCCCGCAGTCGGAGCCGCTCGTCGGGGTCGAGGCCGGCGCCCGGCTCGTCGAGCACCAGCAGCGTCGGGCCGCCGAGCAGCGCCTGGGCCAGCAGCAGTCGTCGTCGCATCCCACCCGACAGGTCGCCCACCCGCTCGCCGACCCGATCGCTCAGGCCGACGCGGTCGAGTACCTCGAGCACGGTTCGCCGTCGGCGCCGGTCGCCGCCGATCTCCTTGAGCACCGCGAGGTAATCGATCGCGTCGAAGACGCGGGTTCGGACATCGAACCCGGCGTCCTGCGGCGCGTAGCCGATCCGCCGCCGGGCCTCGATCCGTTCACGCTCACGGTTCGGGTCCAGGCCGTCGATGCGGACCGTCCCGGCATCGGGCGTCATCACGGTCGTGGCGCAGCGCAGCAGCGTGGACTTGCCCGACCCGTTCGGACCGAGCACCGCGGTGATACCGCCCTGCGCGAAGAGGGTGACGTCGACGAGTGCCTCCCTCCGGTCGAACCGCTTCGCGACATGCTCGACGAAGAGCTGGGCGGCGGTCATCGGGCGAACTCGATCCGCTCGAAGCTGCCACGCCGCACGACGGTCACGGAGACCGAGAGCACCGCCACCAGTGCGGCCGCGACCTGGCCGCCGACCCGGAACGCGGCGAGCGGATCATCGGCGACGACGCGGGCGACCAGCACGGTGACGAACCAGGCCAGCGCGGCGATCGTCGTTGCCTGGCGCGGTGGCCGGTTTGTCATCAGAGCCAGGCTCGCCGCGGTCACCGCCACTGCGGGCAGTAGCCAAGCCGCGGCCATCGGACGCGCCGCCGGGCTGATCAGCATCATGGCCAGCACGGTGCCGACCGACACGACCAGCACGGTCACCGCCCGAACGAGCACGAGTCGGAGACCGTGGGTGGGCGTGGCCAACTGCATCTCGTGCGACGGGTCGGCACTGGTGCCGTAGGCCATCGCCACGCCGAGCACGGGCAGCAGCGGCGCCATGACGAGCAGTGCGAACAACGAGCCTCGCTCGGCCGGGTCGGCGGCGCCGAGGCCGAGCAGGACCACGGCGACGATCGACAGGTACCACGAGCGGCGCAGCGCCGGGGTCGCGGCGACCATTCGAACCACGCTGCTCGGCACACCGATCGCCCGCAGCGCACGTTCGGTGCGGGCGGGTCGCGGCGCGTCGAGTTCGGCCGTGATCGCTCGCCAGTTCGCGTCGAGACGAGCCGGGTCGATGGGCGTGTTCACGAGAGTGCCTCCTGGAGCGTTCGGCGGGCCCGCATCAGCCGCGTCTTGACGGTGCCCTGCGGCACCCCGAGGAGGTGGGCGGCCTCCTTGGTGGAGAGCCCGTCGATCGCGGTGGCGACGAGCACGGCGCGCAGATCGTCGGAAAGGTCGTCCATCGCCGCGCCGAGGTCGCCGTGGGAGCCGAAGTACTCGTGCTCGAACGAGTCGACCGGGCTCGGCTGCTGCGCGATCACCGCAGGGTCGATCGGCGTGGACCGGGTCTTGCGGAGTTGATCGATGAGGCGTCGGATCGCGATGCCCCACAGCCAGGCACCGACGTCCCCGTCGCCGCGGTACTTCTTGGCCGACTTCCACACCGCGAGAAACGTGTCCTGGATGGCGATGTCGGTGAGTTCGGGGTCGCCGCACCGCGACTGCAGACGCGCGGTCAACCAGGCGGCGTGACGGCGGTACAGCATCTCGAGCGCCACCCGGTCGCCGCCGGCGATGCGAGCGACCAGGGCCAGGTCTTCGGCCTGCCCCTCGCTCGTACGTCCCGTGTCCACCACG
>CAXAWD010000116.1:0-9197 GCA_963972325.1 uncultured Acidimicrobiaceae bacterium | reverse complement strand
CTCGTCGGCGGCCCAGTTCGGCAAAGACCTGGTCCAGGTGGCGTCCAAGCTGCCTCGGCCCGAACCGCTGCCGTTGCTGTCGACCGGGCTGTTCGAGACCCCGGTCGAGCACCTGCGCTCGCCCGACGACCCGACCGGTGGCGTCGTGCGGCCGCCCGACACGCCCGAACCTCCCATGATCGTGGAGGCCGAGCCGGAGATGCCGACCGAGGTCACGTCGGGCGACGACTTGGTGATCCTGCCGCTCGACTCCGAGTTGGGCAGCTCTGCGGCCGCATCGCCGCCGCCCGTCGATCCGTCGCCGAACGATCCTGCACCCGCCGCACCGACCGATTCGACCCGGCCGGCAGAACCTGCCGAACCGGTGACGGCCGCCGCCCCCGGGACGCCGACCGTCACCCAGGCGATGCCCGTCGTCGCCGAGGAACCATCGTCGCGACGACGTGGCTTCCCGTGGAAGATCACGCTGGGGGTACTCGTCGTCGCCGCGCTCGCGATGCTGGGCGTGTTGGCCACCCAACTGTTCCGTACCCCCGTGTACACGGTGCCCGACCTCGTCGAAATGCCCGAGGCCGAGGCCCGCAACCTCGTCGCGACCAACCGGTGGCAGCTCGAGATCACCCGTGAACGCAGCGACGTCGTCGACGTCGTCGGGCAGGTCGTCCGAACGGCGCCACAGGCAGGTGTCGAACTGGCCGAGGGCGAACCGTTCCTGATCGTGGTGAGTGAAGGCCCCACCCTGCGGGAGCTGCCCGAGTCGACGGGGCTGACGTTGCCCGAGGCGCAGACCCGGCTCGTCGAACGCGGTCTCGACGTCCGCACGCCGATCGAGCAGTACGACGAGGTGGTCCCCGCGGGCACGATCATCAGCTGGTCGGTGCCCGGTGACGCCACGCTCGGCGTCGGGTCGCTCGTCGAACCCGCCACACCCGTCGAGCTGGTCGTCTCGCTCGGTCCCGCCCCCCGGGTGGTTCCCGACGTCGTGGGCATGCCGGTCGGGGCGGCGCGCTCCGAGCTGGAAGCGCTCGGTCTCACGCTGACCGAGGTCGGGCAGGAGTTCAGCGACGACATCGTGCTCGGTTCGATCGTCTCGCAAGGCATCGCGCCATCCACCGAGGTGGAGCGTGGCAGCGATGTCACCGTCATCGTGTCGCGAGGGCCCGACATCGTGCCGTTCCCCGATCTGTCCGAAGCGACCACCTACGAAGAGGCGGCGGCGATCCTGATCGAGGCGGGCTTCCAGCCGAGGTTGACGTTCGGCGACACGCTGGGTGAGCTGCAACAGGTTCGGATCGACGGCGAGGAACCCGTCGTCGGTGAGACCTACCGGCGGGGCACGCAGGTCGACATCCGCGCCCTCTGATCGGTACGGTTGGCTCGCCGTCCGACCGGCGGCTCGAAAGGATGGCATGAACGAACTCGACGGACGCGTGGCGATCGTGACCGGGGCCGGACGCGGCCTCGGGCGTGAACACGCCAAACTGCTGGCCGCTCACGGTGCCCGCGTGGTCGTCAACGACCTCGGGGTCGGAGCCGACGGAACCGGGTCCGACCCGCGTCCGGCCGACGAGGTCGTCGCCGAGATCCGCGAGGCGGGCGGCGAGGCCGTCGCCTCCCACGACGACGTCGCCGACTGGAACGGCGCCCGCACGATCATCGACACGGCGCTGACCGCGTTCGGAGAGCTCGATGTGCTGGTCAACAACGCCGGCATCTTGCGCGACAGCACGATCGTCAACATGACCGAGCACGACTTCGACGACGTCGTGCGGGTGCACCTCAAAGGGCATGCCGCGCCGACCAAGTGGGCCGCCACCTACTGGCGCGACGAGCACAAGCGTGGCGCCGTCCGGCAGCGCAACCTCGTGCACACCAGTTCCACATCGGGCCTGTACGCCAACCCGGGCCAGTCCAACTACGGTTCGGCGAAGTCGGGCATCGCCACGTTCAACCAGATCGTCGCCCAGGAACTCGCCCACTACGGAGTGGTCTCCAACTGCGTCGTGCCGGGCGCCCGCACCCGGTTGACCCTGGCGTCGCCCGGACTCCCCGAGATCATGGAGGCGCCGGCGGAGGGTTTCGACATCTGGGACCCGGCCAACGCGTCGCCGCTGGTGGCGTTCCTGGCGAGCACGTCGTGCCGATTCAACGGTGAGGCGTTCTACGTGCAGGGCGGCACGATCCGTCGACTCGAACCGTGGACGCTGATCGGTGACACGATCGAGAAGTCGACACGCTGGGACGTCGGTGAACTGTCCGACGCCATGCAGGCGTTCGACACGACGGCCGAGGCGGCTGCTACGACGTGATCGACTTGAGCTCGGCCGCGAACTCGGCCGACGCTTCGTTGACCGGCACCGACGTCTGCATCGCCATCAGCTTCATCATGTCGCCCTGCACCGTGATCTTGCCGGCCATGAACGACTGCATCACCACGGTCGGATCCTGATCGACCACCATCGCCTTGGCGGTGTCGTAGTCGGTCGACAGCGTGACGTCCGGCTCGTCGAGTTCACCGAGTTCGAGGTCGAGGGTGCCGTCGGTACTGTCGATGAACGCGCGGATCGTGCCCTCACCGAACGGCACCTCGGTCACGATCTGGTTGATCCGGACCTCGATGGTGACGTCGGGCAGGCGGTCGGCGTACTGCGCTCGCAGCGCTCGGGCCGCCTCGATCCATTCGTCGGTCAGGAACGTGTACATGAGCCGCGACTGTATCGCTGCGGCCTCAAGACGCGTTCAGCGTCGTCGACCACGTGGTGATGCTGTCGAGGAACTCGTGGTCGAGTTCGAAGCCCATCCCGGGGCCGTCGGGGACCCGGACGTGCCCGTCGTCGACCGTGATCGGTTGGGTGACGATGTCGCGTCGGTAGAAGCGGGACGATGCGCTGATGTCGCCGGGCAGGGTGAAGCCGGGGAGCGCGGCGAGCGCAGCGTTGGCCGCTCGCCCGATGCCGGTCTCGACCATGCCGCCGCACCACACCGGAACGCCGCGATCGACGCACAGGTCGTGGATCCGGCGCGCCTCGAGGTAGCCGCCGACCCGCCCGGGTTTGATGTTGATGATCTCGGCAGCGCCGAGCTCGATCGCGTCGGCCGCGGTCTGGAGCGAGACGATCGACTCGTCGAGGCACACCGGCGTCTCGATCGCCTCCGCCAACCGAGCGTGCCCGAGGATGTCCTCTTCGGGCAGCGGCTGTTCGATGAGCAGCAGGTCGTACTCGTCGAGCCGGGCGAGGTGCTCGCCGTCGGTGCGGTCGTACGCGGTGTTGGCGTCGACCTGGAGGCCCATGTCGGGGCCGATGAGCTCGCGGACGAGGCGGACGGGTTCGAGGTCCCACCCGGGCTCGATCTTCAACTTGATGCGGGCGTACCCGTCGTCGACGTAGCCCTGCACCTGGGCGAGGAGCTCATCGAGGGTGTCGAAGATGCCGACGCTGACGCCGCTCGGGATGCGGTCGCGGTCGCCGCCGAAGTAGGTGTGCAGGCCGGTGCCGGCGGCGCGGAGTTGGGCGTCGAGCACGGCCGATTCGAGTGCCGCCTTCGACATCGGGTGGCCGCTGTACCGGGCGAGGCGCTCGGTGACCTCTTCGGCGGTGATCGGGCCACCGGCGGTGAGCGTGGGCCAGAAGTGGTCGCGCAGGACGATGACGGCGGCGTCGACGAACTCGGCCGAATAGGCCGGTTCGGCCATCGCCACGCACTCGCCCCAGCCCTCTCCCTGATCGGTGGTGACGTGCAGCAGCAGGATGTCGCGGAGTTGCTCGGTGCCGAAGCTGGTGCGGAACGGGGTGACGAGGTCGAGCGCGATCCGTCGGAGCTCGAGCTGTTGCAGCTGCATCATCGGCCCCCGTGCTCGACCACGTACGAGCCCTCGCGGGTGAACCCGACCACCCGGCCGCCGGCGACGAGCAACGGTTCGAGCTGGTCGCGCAGTCGCAGCCGCCAGGCGGCTGCCTCGGCGGGGTCGGTGCGGCGCAGGACCACGATGTCGTCGGGCGTCTCGACGAGCGTGGTCTCGGCCGCTGTGTCGGGAGCGGGGCGGGAGACGTCGTCGGACGTCGGCCACGCGACCACGAGACGGTCGGACTCGTCGTGGGCGTTGATCGAATCGGTCATTGTGCCGTAGAAGTTGCGGAGGTACTCGGTGACGTGGGCGCCGATGACCTCGATGTTGAACCACGCGTTGCGTCGCACGAGTGGGTCGAACGTCCAGACGATCCAGTCGATGCCGCGCTCGGCGGCCCAAGCACGCTGGTGGTTCTTCATCGCTCGGCCGACGCCGCCGTGCTGGACGCCCGGCAGGATGCCGGTGACGTGGCTGTGCAACGCCCGGCCGCCCTGATGATCCGCCAGGAAGCCGAACGACGCACCGACGGCATTGCCCGATTCGAACGCCCCGGCCACGTACCCACCGGCGTGCGAGATGGCCATCAGCAACTCGACGGTCACGATCGGCGTCGCGGTGCCCCAGACCTGCTGGAACACCGTGCCGATGGCAGCCATGTCGCCGGCCGTCTCGAGCGTTCGGATGTCGAGATGTCCCTCACCCATGCCCCGGACCGTAACCGGTTTGCCCTCGCCGGACCGCCCTCGCCCGACCGGTCGGTGACGAACGACCGTTGACGACTCGTCAAACTGTTTGGGATCGGGGTCGCGTGAGCGATAAGCAAGGGTGCATGGCTCGAGTACTCGTCACCGAAGCGATCGCCGATGGCGGTCTCGACCGGCTCCGCGACGTCGGACACGACGTCGACGTGCAGCTCGGTCTGTCGCCGGAGGAGCTGCGTTCGGCGATCGTCGGTGCCCACGCACTGGTGATCCGCTCGGCCACGCAGGTCGATGCCGAGCTGCTCGCTGCGGCGACCGACCTCATCGTCGTCGGTCGTGCCGGCATCGGCCTGGACAACGTCGATGTCGTCGCGGCAACCGCCCGCGGTGTCATGGTGGTCAACGCACCGCAGTCCAACATCATCTCCGCCGCCGAACACACGATGGCGCTGCTGATGGCGCAGGCCCGCAACATCCCCCAGGCGCATGCCGCGCTCGTCGCCGGCCGCTGGGAACGCAGCAAATGGGAAGGGGTCGAGCTCGCCGACAAGACGCTCGGCATCGTGGGGCTCGGCCGCATCGGCAAACTGGTCGCCGACCGCGCCAAGGCGTTCCAGATGCGACTCGTCGCGTACGACCCGTTCGTGTCGGCCGACCGTGCCCGCCAGCTCGGTGTCGAGCTGTTGACCCTCGAGCAGTTGGTCGCCGAGTCCGACTTCCTGACGGTGCACCTGCCGAAGACCAAGGAGACCGCCGGACTGATCGATCGCGACCTCCTGATGAAGGCCAAGCCCAACCTGCGGGTGATCAACGTGGCGCGTGGCGGCATCGTCGACGAGGCCGACCTCGCCGAGTGCATCCGCGACGGTGCCGTCGCCGGTGCGGCACTCGACGTGTTCGACTCCGAGCCGACCACCGAATCGCCGCTGTTCGAGTTGCCGTCGGTGGTCGTCACCCCGCACCTCGGTGCTTCGACGCGCGAGGCACAGGACAAGGCCGGCGACGCGATCGCCGACATGGTCCAGTTGGCGCTCGCCGGCGACTTCGTGCCGTGGGCCGTCAACGTCGACGCCGCCGAGGCCAACGAGACGATCCGGCCGTTCCTGCCGCTCGCCGAACAACTGGGCCGCCTCTACGGTTCGCTCCACGGCAGCTCGCCCGACAACTTCGACCTCAGCTGCGAGGGAGAGATCGCCGCCTACGACACCCGGATCATCGGCCTCGCGGTGCTGAAGGGATTCTTCAGCCGGATCACCGACGACCCGGTGAGCTATGTGAACGCCCCGAACATGGCGAAGGCGGCCGGCATCTCGATGCGTGAGGTCACCTGCGCCGACACCGACGAGTACGTCAATCTGATCTCGCTGAAGTGCGCCGACCACAGCATCTCCGGCACACTCGCCGGGAGCCGCCGCGAACAGCGCATCGTCGAGGTCGACGGTCATCCCGTCGACGTGCCGCCCGCCGAACACATGATGGTGATCAACAACGACGACCGGCCCGGTGTGATCGGCACCGTCGGTGTGATGCTCGGCGACGCCGGCGTCAACATCGCCGACATGGACGTCGGTCGGGTCGCGTCGGCCAACAACGCCACGATGGTGCTGGCGTTGACCGACGAGGTGCCCGGGCCGCTCGTCGACGAGTTGCGCGCCGCCCCCGGCATCTTGAGCGTCAAGGTCCTGCACGGCTGACTCCGGCCGGCCGAGGACGGCCGGCACGCCGTCAGTCCAGGAATGCTCGGTCTTCGCCGCTCAGCCGCGTCGCCAGATACGTGCTGGTGCCCGACTGCAGGAGTTCGCGGGCTCCGGCCATCATCGCCCCGTAGGCGGTGCTGGCGAGGGAGCTGCCGGTAGAGACCCGTCGACCGCCCGCGGCGCCGATCTCGGCGACGGACGGCCCACCCGGTAGCGCGAGTACGTTGACCGGCACTCCGACGGCGTCGACCACGCGCTCGATCTGTTCGACCGTGTGCAGCCCGGGGGCGTACAGGCAGTCGGCCCCGGCCGCGGCGTAGGCGACGAGACGCTCGATCGTGTCGTCGAGGTCGGTCACGCCGTGGAGAACGTTCTCGCACCGGGCGGTGAGCACCATCGGGTCGCCGTCGCGATGCGCCGCCTCGGCTGCGGCGGTCACCCGCTCGGTGGCGACATCGACCGGATCGATCCGCCCTGCCGGGCCGTTCCAGTCCTCGATCGAGCACCCGGCCGCACCGGCATCGTGCAGGAGCCCGACCGTCTCCGCGATGCCGTCGAGGTCACCGTCGTCGGCGAAGCAGCGTTCGCTGTCGACGTTGAGGGGCAGATCGGTGGCGTCGGCGATCGAACGGACATGCGCCACGAGCTGGTCGCGGGTGATGCCGTAGTCGTCGCGGCCTTCCGACCAGGCGAACCCGGCGCTCGTGGTGGCGAGGGCCTCGAAGCCGAGGCCGGCGAGCAGCTTGGTCGAGCCGACGTCCCAGGGGTTGGGGAGCACGAACACCTGCTCGCGGGCGTGGAGTTCGAAGAAGCGGGTGCGGCGTTGCTGCGGCGTCATGTGTTCATCATGATCGATCGCAGGGTTCGGGGTGAGCGGAGTTCGGCCGCGAACGTGGTGCGGGTGCTACCAGCCGGCGGGCAGCGTGGCCAACCGCGAGTCGAGCGCGGCCTGACGTGCCGCTTCGGCGAAGTCGTCACCGTCGCCGGCGTAGATGATCGCCCGGGACGAGCTGATCATCAGGCCGCGCCCGTCGGCGGTGGCGCCCGCGTCGACGGCGGCGCGCGGGTCTCCGCCCTGGTGGCCGAGACCGGGAACGAGGATCGGGAGGTCGCCGACGACGGAGCGGACGCGGCGCAGCTCGTCGGGGTAGGTGGCGCCGACCACGAGCCCGCAGTCGCCACGCGGTGCCCACTCGTTGGCCACCATCTCGGCCACGCGTACGTACAGCGGCTCGCCGCCGACGTCGAGCGACTGCAGATCGTCGCCACCCGGGTTGCTCGTGCGGCAGAGGGCGATCACGCCGCCGCCGTGAGCGAAGAACGGCACGATCGAATCGGCGCCGAGATACGGGTTCACCGTGACGGCGTGGGCCTGGTAACGCCCGAACGCTTCGCGGGCGTAGTGCTCGGCCGTGGAGCCGATGTCGCCCCGCTTGGCGTCGAGGATCAGGGTGACGTCGGGGTGGTTCTCGAGGATGTAGGAACACACCCGCTCGAGCGTGGCCTCCTCGCGTTGACTCGCAAAGTACGCGATCTGCGGTTTGAACGCACAGACCAGGTCGGCGGTGGCGTCGATGATCTCCTTGCAGAACCGGAACACCGAGTCGGGGGTGGCGTCGAGTGCCGCCGGGAACCGGGCCGGGTCGGGGTCGAGCCCGACGCACAGGAGCGAGTTCGACGCCGTCCAGGCGCGACGGAGTTGGTCATGGAAGCCCACGACGACGACGGTAGATCAGCGTCGACGCCCGTCGGCAGCGCGTTTGGTTGCGATCGCGTGAAGAACGGGCGAATCGTCAGTCGACGAGTTCGATCGCGGCCGTCGGGCAGACGTCGGCGGCTTCTCGGACCTTGTCGTGCAACTCGGGTGCGGGTTCTTCCTGCAGGACGTAGAGGTAGCCGTCGCTGCGGACCTCGAACACCTCGGGGCACACTTGCATGCAGCCACCGGTGGACGCACACATGTCGTAGTCGACCTTGACCTTCATGCTGTTCCCTCCCTCTCGGACGGCGTGACGAGTGTGATCACGCCTTGGCGCGACGGTAGCCGTCGGCCTCGGCGTCGCCGGCGTCGGCGTAGCACCGCTCGGGCACGGTGCGGTCGTAGAAGCGGCCGCCGGGCACGTGGAAGATGCCCGAGTTGTCGTTGGCCTTGATCGGGTACCCCTCGGGGCACGCACCGTCGACCGGTTCGACCCAGGTCGCCGGGGCCGTCTCGGCCGGGTTGGCCGGTTTCGCCGACTGGTGTTCGTCGACGAACGCTTGCGGCGGGGTGGCGTCGGCCGATGGTGAGGGGGCGAGGGGAGGCCACTCGGGTGCCGTTGTCGCCGGGGCGTCGTCGGAACGTTGCTGCCAGGCGGTCCAGGCCGCGTACCCGGCGCCTCCGAGCAGCGCCAGCCAGAACATCCGTCGCAGGGTCGTGAGCATGTTCGAACCTTAGACGCGACGACCGGCCCGTCCCAGGGAGCGGGCCGGTCGACGCGTCGGGTCAGCCGTGCTGGCGCTCGAACGCCGACAGCACGGCGCGGAGTGAGGCGGTGGTGATGTTCGGGTCCTGCCCGAGGCCCCACTTGATGCCGCCGTCGCCGTCGGTGGTCTCGACGTAGGCGACCGCCTGGGCGGTGCTGCCGCGACCGATGGCGTGCTCGGCGTAGTCGACCACGTCGAACGTGGTGCCGAAGTGGTCGGCGATCGCATGGACGAATGCCTCGACCGGACCGTCGCCGTCGCCGGTCGCGGTGACCGCCTCGCCGTCGACGTCGAGCTGGGCGGTCACCTTCGTGCGGCCGTCCTTGGTGTGCAGCTCATGCGTGCGCAGGCGGAACCGAGGCTCGGCCGGGAGGTACTCGGACTGGAACGTGTCCCACATGACCCCGGGTGAGATCTCGGTGCCGGAGTCCTCGGTGACGTGCTGGATCGCCTTGCAGAACTCGATCTGGAGGCGGCGGGGCA
>CAXAWD010000115.1:0-9268 GCA_963972325.1 uncultured Acidimicrobiaceae bacterium | reverse complement strand
TGGCCGCGGCCGGCGGTGTGTCGACCGCCGGGTTCCGCACCGCCGACGTCGCCGCCCGTCTGAGTGCGAACGACATCGACCCGGTCGAGATCGAAGTCGGTGCGGACGAACTGGATCCGCGGCGCGTGTGTGCGGAGATCGATCGGCGGCTGCCGGAGGAGTGCGGGTTCGCGACGGGCCTGTCCGGCCACTTCTGGTCGTTCACGGCGCTCCACATGACCCGACGGCGTTGGCCGATGCTCGCCTCCACGTTCGTGGGCGCGATCGGGTACGGCGTCCCGGTGGGTGTCGGCGCGGCGATCGGCAACGAGGGGCGCCCGATGGTGATCTTCGAGGGCGACGGCAGTCTGATGCAGAACGTCCACGCGCTCGAGACCGCGGCTCGACACGACGTGCGGGCGCTGATCGTGGTGATGAACAACGAGGCGCTCGGCGCCGAGCTGTACAAGATGGGGCTGAAGGGCCTCAACGCCGAATTGAGTACGGCGCCGGGGCTCGACGTGTCGGGTGTGGCTCGGGCGCTCGGGTGTACGTCGATCACCGCCACGTCGATGGCCCAGGTCGGCGAGTTCGTCGACGAGTTCCTGGCCGGCACCGGCACCTACGTGCTCGACGCCCGCATCTCCCCGGCGGTCATGTCACGGACGTTCCGGCGCGCGAACCTGGGCGAATAGCCCGACCGTGTCGAATCACCCGTACGCCGGAGCGCGGGTCGCGTGGATCGGCGACAGCATGTCGGCGTACGAGCGGGTCGAGCCCGACGGACGGGACTACTCGAGCAGCTACGTCATCAGGGCGATCACCACCCTCGGCGGGGAGGTCGCGGGGAACCACGCCATCGGCGGGTCGATGATCGCCCAGATGGAAACCGAGCCGGACCGCCGTGACCCGATGGTGGCCCGGTACGCGGCCATGCCCGACGACGCGGACCTGGTGATCGTGGCCGGTGGTGCCAACGACATCGGTCATGCGCTGACACCGTTCGGCACCCCGGATGATCGGACCCCTCACACCTTTCGCGGCGCGCTCCACCTGTTGTGCGAAGGGCTCCGGCATCAGTACGTCGGTCGGCAGATGTTGTTCGTCACACCGTTGCGGCGCTACCTCGCCAGCGCGGGCATGACGACTCCACACGCTCCGAACGCGATCGGCCGGACGCCGGTCGAGTACGTCGATGCGATCATCGACACGTGTGCGGAGTGGGGGATCCCGGTGCTCGACCAGTACCGCACCTCGATCCTCAACCCGTTCGTCGAGGGGTACCGCGAGCAATACATGACCGACGGGACGCACCCCAACGCTGCCGGTCACGAGATCATGGCGACGCGACTCGTCAACTTCCTGTCGCAGCTCTGACCTCGACCGTCGGCTCGCGGCTCTTCGTCGACGTCAGAACGGCCGGGTGGCGATGATGTCGCGGGTCGCTTCGCCGACGGTGCGGCATCCGGCGTTGGCCATCGTCTTCTCGAACTCGGTCGCGAGCAGCTGGATCGCCTTGGCGGCACCGGCCTCGCCTCCGGCCGCGATCCCGTAGAGCGTCGCTCGGCCGAGCAACACGAGGTCGGCGCCGAGCGCCAACGCCTTGACGATGTCGCTCCCGCGCCGGATACCGCTGTCGAGGATGACCTTCACCTCGGCGCCGACCTCGTCGACCACCGCCGGGAGTGCCTCGAGCGTGGCCAGCGCGCTGTCCATCGCGCGACCACCGTGGTTGCTCACGACGACCGCGTCGGCGCCGTGCTCGACCGCCAGCCGGGCGTCGTGGTCCGTCATCACGCTCTTGACGATCATCGGACCGTCCCACATCTCCTTCAAGCGGGCGACGTCGTCCCAGGTCATGCCCTTGTTGGCCTTCGGCTTCGGTGTCCCGCGGAACGTGACCATCGGTTGGTAATGCTCGGGATAGTTGGCGTTCTTCGGCATGCCGGTCGTGGCGATCGTGCGAAACAGCACGGTGGTCAGCCACGTGGGACTGAGGGTCATGTCGACGAGGGCGCGCCGGTTCGGCTTGAACGGGAACGTGAACCCGTTCTTCTCGTTGTGCTCACGCAGCCGACCGAGCGCGGAGTCGATCGTCACGACCAGGGTCTCGAACCCGAGTGACTTCGCTCGTCGCACGAGCTCGTAGGAGTACTCGACCTCGTCCCACATGTAGAGCTGGAACCAGAGCTGTCCGCCGGCCTCCGCGATCGTCTCCATCGGCGTCAGCGAGCCGGTGGCGAGCGTGAACGGGATACCGGCCTTCGCTGCGGCCTTGGCGAGCGCCAGTTCACCTTGGTGCCACATCAGTCCGGCGACGGCTGTCGGTGCGATGGCGATCGGCAGTTCGAGGCGTTTCCCGAACAGCTCGGTACCCATGTCGCGCTCGCGAAGGTCGACCATGTATCGGGTGTTCAGTCGCACGCGCTCGAACGCCGCCCGGTTGTTCGACAGTGCGACGCCGTCTTCGGTGCCGCGATCGATGTACTCGAAGATCCCGTGGGGGAGCCGTCGCTTGGCTGCCTGACGGACGTCTTCGATGCTGAAGCAACGTTGCAGAGAGGTCATGGGTCGGTGCTTTCGGTCGGAACGAACATGAGCGGGGTGGTGGAACCGGGCGTGGCGACCAATCGGTCGCCGATCGCTACCGTCTCGGTTCCGGCGACCGGTGCGGCGGCGCGGAGCGCGCCATCCAGGAAGTCGACCATCGCGAGCAGCGTGGGTTCGGCGCCACCGGTGCGGGTCCACGAGTACACGACTCCGGGCGAGGTCAAGCGATGGACGATCGATGCTTCGTCGTGGCCGCACGGCGCCATCGCCAGCACGGGCAGCGACAGGTTGCCGCACACGGGACACTCGCCGTAGTCGACGCCGGACGCAGAGCTGAGGGTCATGGGCGATCTGGCCAATCAGGGTAGGCGTACACGTTCTTGCCGCCACCGACGTAGAGCACCTGTCCGGTGATCACACGGGCGCGGTCGGAGGCGAGGAAGCTCACCGCGTTCGCGACGTCGGCGGGGGTGCCGATCGACCCGACCGGCACGCTGACGGTCAGGCGTTCCAGCGCCTCCGCCGAGCGGTTCCGCAGCATCGGCGTCTCGATGAGGCCCGGCGCCACGGCGTTGACTCGCACCCCGCGCGAAGCGACCTCGACGGCGAGCGCACGCGTTGCTCCGACGACACCCGCCTTGGCGGCCGCGTAGGCGGATTGTCCCCACCAGCCGAGCCACGCCCGGGAGGTGACGTTGACGACCGAACCGGCCCTGGCGTCCCGCATGGTGGTGAGCGCCCGTCGGGTGCAGAAGAACGCGCTGTCGAGATCGATTGCCTGGACGCGTCGCCATTCCTCGTCGGTGAGGTTCCTCACGGCGACGTTGCTGCTGATGCCGGCGTTGTTCACCAGCACTCCGATCGGGCCGGCCACGTCCTCGAGCGAGTCGACCATGGCATCGACGGCTTCCGATCGGCTCACGTCGGCGACGGCCGACATCGCTCTCCCGCCGGAGGCGACGATCTCGTCCACGACGGCGCGAGCTCGCTCCGGAACGAGGTCGTTCACGGCGACGTGATACCCATCGGCGGCGAGTCGGCGGCAGATCTGGGCGCCGATTCCCTGCCCGCCGCCGGTGACGACGGCGAGCGTCGCTTCGCGATGCTCGGCATCGGTGGCGTCGGGCCCGGGGGAGGGGAGCGTTTGGTTCGACATCGTGGTGTTGGCCTCTGTGGTTGGGGTCACGCCGTGTGGGAGGAGAACAGGTGTCTGCCGCCGTTGACGTACAGGACATCGCCGCTCACGTAGCGGCCGGTCTCGTCGAGGAGGAACGCCAGCGCATTGGCGACGTCGACGGTCTCGGTCGGCTGTGCGATCGGGCCGCGCAGCGACGTCGACGTGTCGTATGCCGACTGGGGGACGCAGAAGACGTTCGATCGTCCGGGCCGGTGGCGGCGGAGCGCGAGCGAACGGACACCGCTCACCGCCATCGCGCCGAGGAGACACGACGCGTCGGTGACTCCGTCGGTGCCGAGGTAGCCGTCGCCGGCGATGACGGCGATCGACACGTCGGGGTGATCACCCAACGTCGCCAAGACCGTCGCGATCGTTCGGTCGCCGATCGAGGTGACGGACCCGGGGTCGATCACCAGCACCACGGCCTCGGGGCTGCGCTCGGACAGGACGTCCGGGAGGCCGTCGAGATCGTCGAACGCGTCGAGGTGGTGTTCCGGCAGCAGGCTGTCGAGCGCGTCGTACAGGTCGTCGAACGGAGCCGTCACCTCGGAGGGCCAAACGGCGATCGTGCGGGCGGCGGTCATGTCGTGCTCCTCAGGATGGTGACGGCGCAGGCACCGTTGTCGAATCCGGACGCACCGCCCCCGGTGACGTGGGCGAGACCGATGGCGGCCCCGGCCTTCTGGCGGGGCCCGGCCGTTCCGGTGAGCTGTTGGAAGAGTTCGACGAGCTGCGCGGCGCCGGTGGCGCCGATCGGGTGGCCTCGGCCGATCAAGCCGCCGCTCGGGTTGACGACGGTGCCGTCGGTACCGAGCTCCGAGCTGGCACCCGACAGCAGGAACTCGGGACCTTCTCCATGAGGGCACAGGCCGAGTTCTTCGGTGTACAGCAACTCGGCGATCGAGAATGCGTCGTGCAGCTCGACGACGTCGAGGTCGTTCGGAGCGACGCCGGCGGATCGATAGGCGGCGTCGGCCGTGCGGATCGTGATGTCGGGCTGCGTGATGTCTCGAGCGCTCATGCTGAACGTGCCGGACCGGACCTCGGAGGCTGCCACGAGCGGGCCGGCATGACCGTGGGCCTCGGCGTACGAGCGTTCCATCACGACCAGCGCCGCCGCACCGTCACTCTTGGACGAGCACTGCAGCAAGGTGAGCGGATCGGCGACGGTGCGCGATTCGAGGACCTCCTCGATCGAGGTGGGTGTGCGGTGCTGTGCGACCGGATTCTCCGCGGCGAAGCTTCGAGCCTTGACCGAGACGGCGGCGAGGTCCTCGACGGTGGCACCGGTCTCGTGCATGTAGCGCTGGGCCCGCATCGCGTAGATCGTCGGGTTGTTGATGCCGTTGTGACCGTCCCATTCGGAGGCCTGGACGGGTAGTGCGCCCTTGCCGAGGCTGGAGAGCTGGTCGACGCCGGCGACGAGGGCGACATCGACGTTGCCCATCGCCACGGATCGTGTGGCGAGGTGGAACGCGACCGCACTGCTCGCGCAGGCGTTCTCGACGTTGTAGACGGGTAACCCGTTCGCCAGACCGGCGAACCGGAGCGCGCGCTGACCGACGAGGCTGCCGCCCTTTGCGGAGCCCACGTACGCCTCCGCGACCGTTTCCCGGTCGATGCCGCTCGATCGCAGGAGGTCGTTGATCGCAGTCGCGGCGATCGTGTCGACGTCACCGTCGTGGCGTCGGGCGAAAGGCACCATGCCGGCAGCGACGACGACAACCTCGCGACTCATCGCGACGCCTCGTCGAGGGCTCGGTCATGGGATCGAAACGTGCTCACCATCTAGATTCTATAGCATATACTACGGCTCGCCACGCAGTGGCCGAACGGGAGGACTCGATGGGGGACAGGCTGGCAGGCAAGGTGGCGATCGTTACCGGGGCCTCGAGGGGCATCGGAGCGGCAGTCGTGCGCGGGCTGTGCGCCGAGGGCGCGAGCGTCGTGGTCGGTCATCACCACGACGACGAGATGGCGTCCCTGGCCGTCGATCTCGTCGGCGAGTTGGTCGGCGACGGCCACCGGGCGCTGGCTCACGCCGCCGACATCGCCGATCCCGGCGAAGTGCGCGACATGGTCTCGGTGGCGACCGACATGTTCGGGGCTCCCGACGTCCTGGTGGCGAACGCCGCCGCTTTCCACAGGAACTCCTGGTCGGACATCGCCGTCGATGACTGGGACCGGGTGTTCGAGGTGAACGCTCGCGGCACCTTCCTCTGCTGCCGAGCGGTGTTGCCGGGCATGTGCGAACGCGGCTCCGGGAGCATCATCACCGTGGGCAGCGTCACCGCCCGGGCCGGGGTGACCGGGATGTTGCCATATGTGGCGTCCAAGGGGGCGGTCGTCGCGATGACGCGGGCGCTCGCCCGAGAGGTCGGGCCGACCGGCGTGCGCGTCAACGCAGTCGCGCCGGGTGCGATCCGGACGGAGATGGAACTCGAGACCCCGGGCGACGAGGAGGCGGGCGACGAGATGGCGGCCACCTTCCAGTCGATTCCGCGGCGCGTCGTGGCCGACGATCTCGTCGGCGCCTTCGTCTACCTCGCATCGGACGACTCGAGTGCGGTCACCGGCCAGGTGCTGGCGGTGGACGGGGGCTGGGTCCACCGCTGACCGGCGCCCCGGTCGTTCACTGCTCAGGTCGTGACATCGCGGCCGTCGCCCACGGCACACCCGCCGCACACAGTGCGGTGAGCACGGATTGGGCGACGAGCCTCGCTCCGAGTTCGTTGAGGTGGGTGTCGTCGCTGACGCCGGCGGGATAGTTGGGGTGCTCGCCCGCCTGGAGGTGGAGATAGGCCAGTGTCGACAGATCGGGGCCGAGCGATTCGAGGAGCCCTCGCGAGGCGGTGTCGATGTCGAGGATCGGTGTGGCGGATGCTTCGGCCACGTCGCACACGACCGGCGAGTACGGGTGTGTGAGAGGCACCGTGCCCTCGGCATCGAACCTCCGTCTGGTCACCGGCGTGAGCAGGACCGGGTGGGCATCGCACCCTCGGATCTCGGCCACGAAGCGATGCAGGTTGGCAGCGAACTGTTCGGGGGTCGTGTAGGTGTAGCGCTTCTGCGATTCGTCGTTGTGACCGAACTGGAGCAACACCCAGTCCCCGTCGGTGAGTTCGGACACGACCTCGTCCCACCGGCCTTCGTCGATGAAGCGCTGGGTGCTGTGGCCGTTCACCGCCCGGTTCTCGATCGTCACCTCGGACCC
Source organism: uncultured Acidimicrobiaceae bacterium (assembly GCA_963972325.1). Classification (GTDB taxonomy): domain Bacteria; phylum Actinomycetota; class Acidimicrobiia; order Acidimicrobiales; family Ilumatobacteraceae; genus Ilumatobacter. Next base: position 2,348 of record CAXAWD010000115.1, on the reverse strand, counting down.
GAACATGTCGGTGAACGGCATCCCCCAACCTGTTTCGGGCCGCTTCTCACGACGCTTCTGCGAGGTGAGCGAGTCGCCGACCAACCATACCCGAGTCGTCCCGGTCGTCTGGTTCGGCATCGATTCCTCCTCGTGGTGGCCCGCCCGCTGGAGGCGCGTCGGCGACGTGTTAACAATATCGTATGGAATGTAGAACACCCGGAATCGCTCCGTTCCCGTTCCACCGGTTCGAGGGGACGCCCAGGGATGTCGGACTGCAGCACGGTCGGCGACTCGGCGACCGCATCCAGGTCAGCATCGATCTGTACGCAAGTCGATTCTCGTCGCGTTCCGGGCTGGAATGGCCGGAGGTGCTGCGTCGGTCGGAAACGATCTCCGACTCGCTGGAGGCGACGTCGCCCGACCTCCATGCGGAGATCGAGGGCATCGCGGTCGGCGCCGAGCAACCGTTGGCGGCGATCGTCGCGCTGAACGCTCGGACGATGTTCCTCCGTGCCGCCGGCCGCGCGCTCACCGATCCGGAGGACGACGCCGAGTGCACGACGGGCGCGCTCCTCCCGGACGCCACCGCGAACGGGCACACCTATCTGTTCGGGAACTGGGACCAACACGAACGTTGCATCGACAACTCGGTGTTGCTCGAGATCCGGGTCGTGGGTCGACCGGCGGTGTTCGTGCTCACCGAGGCGGGCATTCTCATCCGCACCGGCTTCAACGAGCACGGCATCGGCATCACCGGGAACTCGCTCTGGTCCGGAGACGACACCGGATCGACATCGGGGGTGCCGTGGCCGGTGGTTCGCCGGCGCGTGCTGCACCACGATCGGCTGGCGACCGCGATGGGGGAAGTATTCGGCGCACGGCGAACCCACTCGGGCAATCATGTCGTCGCCGACGCCGAGGGCTTCGCCGTCGACCTCGAGGCCAGTCCGTCGGACGTGTTCGCGCTCGTTCCCGACGCCGGCCTCCTCACCCATTCCAATCACTTTCTCTCGGTGGGAGCGAGGAGCAGACTGACCGACGTCCAGCTCGGGCGATCCCCGTCGACGCTCTATCGCAACGTGCGCGTCGAGGGGGCCTTGCGACCGAGGGTGGGGTCGATCGGCGTCGCCGACATCCAAGCGGCACTCCGCGACCACTTCGGTCACCCGCAGTCGGTGTGCGCCCACGCACGCGACACGAACACCATGACCGTCGCGTCGCACATCGCCGATCTGACCGAGCGGACGATGACGATCTCGTCCGGTCCGCCGTGCGAGAACGACTACCGGGTGTACCGGTTGGACCCGACGGTGTCGCCGCGTTCGATGTGAGGGTGGCCCCTCGGCGCCGATTCATTCGTTAGACTAACTGATGAGTTTGGGGACAGGAGGCGCCGTGATGGGCTCGAAGCGAACGGTCGACCGGGCGGGCCGGCGCGCCCACCCGGTCGCTCGGGCGTGATGGGGCGGGCGGGGCGCCGAACGCCGGGCGCACTCGCGAACGCGAGCCGGTCGTTGACGAACCGGAACTTCCGGCGGTACCTCGGCGGCCAATGGCTGTCGATGATGGGGATGTGGATGCAGTCCACGGCGGCCGCATGGTTGATCTACGACCTCACCTCGAGTCCGATGGCGATCGGCGTCTACTCGGCGATCAGTCTCGGGCCCGTGTTGGCCTTCGGCGCCTACGGGGGGCTGCTGGTCGACCGGCTGCCGAGGCTCCGGTTGCTGGCGATCACACAATCGCTGTTGATGCTCGGCGCGGTGGGCCTCGTCGTGATCACGATGATGCCGCGCACCCCCACGGTCTGGGTGTATGCGATCGGCTTCTTCAAGGGCTGCGTCACGGCGGTCGACAATCCGCTGCGGCGAGCGGTCGTCCGGGAACTCGTCTCCGACGACGAACTCCCCAACGCGATCGCGCTCAACTCGACGGCCGCCACCGTTGCGCGAACGATCGGTCCGGCGCTCGGCGGCGTGACGATCGCGGCGCTCGGCGTGACGTGGAACTTCGGGCTCAACGGGCTCAGCTATGCCGCCGTGCTCGTGTCGCTGGCGTTCATCGACCGGTCGCAGCTTCGCGACACCACGCCGACCCCACGCGGGCGTCGGCAGATTCGCGCCGGGTTGAGTTACACGGTCGCCAACGATCGCATCTGGAGCATCCTCGTGATCGCGACCGTGGTCGGCACGTTCGCGTGGAACTACGGCGTCCTGATGCCGGTGTATGCGACGCAGACGTTCGACGGTGGCCCGTCGATGTACGGCATCCTCCTCGCGACCGTCGGTGCCGGCGCGTTCGTGGGCGCGATCTTGTCGGCCCGCGCCGAGGTGCGAGGTCAGATGGAGATGATCAAGACCGTAGAT
>CAXAWD010000114.1:0-9269 GCA_963972325.1 uncultured Acidimicrobiaceae bacterium | reverse complement strand
GGCCTACCTGGCGTACATGACGGGCGCTCCGGGGGTCGACGGAGCCGACGACCGGCGCGGCAGGGTGCGTGCCGCACTCGCCTTCTGTGCGGGATTCACCGTGGTGTTCACGGCGCTCGGCACCGCCGTCTCGATGGGCTTCCGAAGCCTGTCGGCCCTCGACATCGACCGGATCGCCGGCCTCGTGCTGGTGGCGGCCGGCGCGGTCATGGTCGGCGTGGTCAGGATGCCGATGCTCGCTCAGACCGAACGTCGCCCGATCCTGCAGCGTGCGGCCACGGGTCGGGTCGGTGGGTTCGTGCTCGGCGCCGGGTTCGCCGCGGGGTGGACCCCGTGCATCGGGCCGGTGCTCGCCGCGGTGCTGACGGTGAGCTCCACGGCCGACACGACCTGGTGGGGTGCCGGTCTGCTCGCGGTCTACAGCGTCGGGCTGGGCGTGCCGTTCGTCGCCGTCGCGGCCGGAATCGGGCGGCTGCGACTGTTGCCGAGGGTCCGTGATCACCAACGCGCGATCGAGCTCGCCGGGGGTGTGTTGTTCGCACTCATCGGTCTCGCGATGGTGACCGGCGCGTGGGGCTCGGTGATGAGGCCGGCGCAGCGGTGGGCGGCTTCGTTGGATTGGCCGCCGCTGTGACCGCACACCGACCGAGGGCGGCGACACCCGCGGGATTCTGGGTGCTCTGGGCCGTCGTGGCCGCGGATCTGGTCGGGTTCGGCATCGTGCTGCCGCTGCTGCCGGTGTACGCCGATGAGCTCGGAGCCTCGCCCACCTCGATCGGGGTGTTGCTTGCGTCGTTCTCGGCGTCCCAACTCGTGACGGCCGCGTTCTGGGGGCGCCGGTCGGACACGATCGGTCGCAAGCCGGTCTTGATCGTGGCGCTGATCGGTTCCGTGATCGGGAGCCTGGTCACCGGCCTCGCGTCGTCGCTGACGATGCTCGTGGCCGGCCGGATCATCGACGGTGCGAGTGGTGCCAGTGCCGCGGTCGCGTACAGCACGGTCGCCGACCAGACCGAACCCGAGCAGCGTCCCCGGCTGATGGGGTTGATCGGCGCGGCTTACGGGGTCGGCTTCGTCGTCGGGCCGATCATCGGTGCGCTGGGCGCGTTCGTCGACCGGAGGGCTCCGTTCTTCCTCGCTGCTGGCGTCGGCGTCGCGACGACGATCGCCGCAGCCGTGAGGGTGGGCGAGACTGCGCCGCTCGGGCGGTCGGTACCGTCGCCGGCAACCGGGGGCCGGCGCCGCACCGCCGACCTCGTCGTGGCGTCCGGGCTCGCCACCGTCGCGTTCGCCGCGTTCGAGACGACGTTGGGTCTTCTGGTGGCTCATCGGTTCGGGTTCGGGTTCGCTGCAGTGGCCGGGCTGTTCGGTGCGGCCGGCATCGCCGTCGCCATCGCGAACGCGCGGCTGGTCGGGCCATTTGCAGACCGTTTCGGTGCGGCATCCGCGCTGCGGGCGGCGCTGGTCGCCGACGCGATCGGGTTGGTCATCGTGGCACTGTCGGGGGCGGTGGCGTTGTCGGTCGCGGCGGTCGTCCTGGTCGGAGCAGCCCACGGCGTCGTCGGGCCTACGCTGTCGTCGCTGCTGGCCGACCGGGCCGAGGCGGGCCGACGTGGTCGGGAGTTCGGTCGGCAACAATCCGCGAGCGCTGCCGCCCGGATCGTCGGGCCGGTGGTCGCCGGTGGGTTGTTCGGTCTCGCCGGCGAGGGGTCGGCGTTGATCGGCGCCGCGATCGTGGCGGTCGCGGCTGCGGTGGTGGTCGAACGCGGTGGTCGTGCGGCCGCGCACGTGGCCGAACGCGAGCGTAGCCGGCGACTCGGCGGGCGCTCGAGTGTCGGGAGTCCGGTGCGTCGAAGCCGTACGATGCCACGCAAGTGTTCTCGAAGTCTGATGCTGGAGTGAGGTCGATATGAGTGGAGAGGACGGTCATCCGGGGGAGATCGACGCCGTGGGAGCGCTGCTCGAGCCCAACCGTCGGGCGTTGTACGACGTCGTCGTGGCCAGTGGCGAATGGATGTCACGAGACGCGGCGGCGGCGGCGACCGGCCTCGAGCGGGGCACCGCGGCCCATCACCTCGACCGACTCGCCGCCGACGGCCTGCTCGATGTCGAGTACCAGCGCCCGGCCGGACGGTCGGGTCCGGGGGCGGGGCGACCGTCGAAGCTGTATCGGCGCGCCGGCCGGGAGATCGCCGTGTCGTTGCCGCCGCGTGACTACCAGCTCGCCGGCGAGGTGTTGGCGAGGGGGGTCGAGCGTGCGATGTCCGGCGCTGTCGGCATCGACGAGGCCATCGCCGCCGAGGCCGAACGCGAGGGCGCCGACATCGGCGCCGACATTCGCACTCGGCTCGACGAAGCTGCGCGCAAGGCGGGCCCGGCCCGGCGTCGTGCGGTGATCGACGCGCTGTCCGATCAGGGTTTCGAACCGATCGACGACGGCGACACCGTCGTGCTGCGGAACTGCCCGTTCCACCGGCTCGCCCAGGAACACACCGAACTCGTGTGTGGTATGAACCTGTGTGTGTTGCGGGCGGTGCTCGACGACGTCGGCGGTACCGGGTTGCGGGCCGAGCTCGAGCCCGAGGACGGCTTCTGCTGCGTGCGGCTACACACCGCCGACTGACGGCCCCGTATCACTGGTGGCTCGTCTCGACGCTCGCGCAGCCCGAGCAGGGACGTTGGTCTCTGGCCGTTCGGCTCGCCACGCGCGCATATCGAGGTCGAGACGAAGTGGGAGAGGTGTCATGCCCAACGAACCGACCGATCTACTGTCCGAGCGGGAGCGATCCGACCTGCTCGCCGCGCTCGACGACGAGTACATGGCTCGGGCGACGTATACCCAGGTGATCGACGACTTCGGCCCGGTGCGGCCGTTCGTCAACATCGTCGAGGCAGAGGGCCGCCACGCGGCGGCGTTGGAACGGTTGCTCGCCCGGTACCAGGTGCCGGTGCCGCCGGATACCTGGCCGGGTCGGGTCGCACGGTATCCGTCGATTCGGACGGCGTGTGAGGCGGCCGTCGAGGCGGAGATCGAGAACGGGGCGCTGTACACCCGCGTGCTCGGCGGCACGGACCGACCGGACATCCTGGAGGTGTATCGAAACCTCCAGGAGGCCTCCCAGGAGCGCCACCTCCCGGCGTTCCGCAGGTGCGCCGAACGCGGCGCCGGGGGCGACGGTGAGGGGCGCGGTCGCAGGCGTCGGCGGCGCCGCCGCGGCCCGGTCTGAACCGGTTCGGCCCGGCGTTGCCCGGGCGCGGTGTCAGGCGACGACGTCCTCGAGGTCGCCGTGAGCGGGCAGCGACACCTTCGATCGCTTCGGCGAGATCTGGTCACGCAGACCGTCGGCCCACTCGACGGCGTCTGCGTACATGTGCTGCACCTCGTCGATCCGGTCGGGGACGAGTTCCATCAGGCGGCCGATGTCCGCCGTCTCGCACGCCCGGCTGATCGCCAATGCGGGTGGCGGCGTGGCCGGGTTTCGGCGACGTGATCGTGGCGCGGCTGCTGGAACCGACGGCCATCACGGACGATGCGATGGATGTGCCGGACGCCGCCGATTCGCTCGTGTTCCTGCACGCCCAGATCCCGTTGCTGATGGCGACGGCCAGGGGGGTGGTCATCGACGCCAACCACCTGGCGGCCGACCTGCTCGGTCAGTCGCGACGTCAGCTGATCGGACGCACCGTGTCGCAGCTCGTGCTCGGGCTGGGTCTGGACGAGATGCGCAGCAGCGCCGTCGAGTCCGAGGTCATGGGCGGCACCGTCGACGTGGGGGCCTACGTCGTCTCACCCCGCAGTGGTGATGGCGTCGCGCCCGTGAACGTGTCGCTGACGTCGATCGCCGCGTCCGGGTGCGCGTCGAACGACCTGTTGATCCAGGTGACCCGGCGCGTCGACACCGCATGGTCGACACCCCATCCGGAGGTCGAACCGTACGGCGATCTCCGCTGAGCAAGACGGCGGCGGTCGCTACCGTGTCGCGCGGGCGTTCGAACGCCGTTTGGACGGCGAGATGCCACCGAAGTATCCGCCGGTGATGTCGCGGGCGGTGGCATGTTCGAGACACTCGCTCCGTACGGGACAACCCTCACACAGGGCGACCGCTTCCTTCGACAGACTGCGGCCGGCCTCGACGAAGAACATGTCGAGCTGATCGAGTTCCAGGTCGCCGCACGCGGCCCGGGCGATCCAGCCGTCGTTGTCGGTGTGTTCGATGATGGCGGCGAGTTCGCCCGGGTGTGACATGACTGCTCCTGTGTCGGCGACGGTTCGTTGCCGACAACCGTCCGTGGAAGGACACGGTTGTCAAGAAAAAACTTTCGAGGCCCGGTCACGGACCGGCCGGGCGGCCTCTCCGATGGGACCTTGGCCGTGATCGACGGCCGGTCACCAGCTGATTTCGATCTCCAGGCTCGTGCCGTCGTCGCCGACCTCGAGTTCGACCTCCACGCCGACATCGTCGGGGACCGCGACCCGATACTGACGTCCGGATCGTGAGAATGCGATCTCGTTGTGTCGGCTGAGTGAGTCGGCGAGTTCGCGCAGCTGCTCGGCCAGTTCCTCTCGGTTGAGCACGGTTTCCTGTTCGAGATCGAGAAGTTTCACGGCCCTGTCTCCCATGGTGTCGTCGGTGGCGTGTCGGCCCACACGATGACACACGGGGGTTGCCGATTCGAATCTGCCGCCGGGTGACGGTCGGTCGGCCGCCGCCGGGCGCTTCAGCTCCAGAGCGTGACGTGGACCCGCGGCTTGAACCGGCCGATGTTCGCCCCGCTCCCGGTGAGCATCGCCTGCACCGCGCGCGGTGTGGACGTGAACCGGACGAGTTCGTTCGCCAGCGGGTTGTCCCCGCCGTGGCGGAGCACGAACGTCGCCCACACCCCGTCGACGCTCGCCCCGGGGGCATCGACGCGTACGAGACGGTCGCCGGACAGCTCGGCGTGCGCACCGTGTGCCGCAGCGAGCGCCAGGCCGACACCGGAGCGGGCGTCGTTCAACGCTGCGGCGTGGTTCTGGTAGATGCGCTGGCCCGACTCGGGAACCCGGAAGTGGCGGAGCATCCGACCGGCGCAGCTCGACGGGTCGACGGCCGACGGCCCGATCAGCCACGTCTGCTCGCTCAGCGTCCGAGCGTTCACACGGCGCCCGGCGATCGGGTGGGAGCTGCCGACCACGGCGAATTGCTGGTACCGCAGGAACTCCTTGGAGCGGATGGAATCGGGCAGCGACGTGGTCGCCGGCCCGATCGCCACGTCGACCACGCGCGAGGTGAGGAGGCGACCGAACTGGTCGGGCGGCCAATGGCTCAGCTCGACGACCAAGTCGTCGGCGCGCGACGTGAACAACTCGATCAGGCCGGGGGCGGACAGTTCGCCGAACAGCGGCGACACGGCGACGCGCAGCACCCGTTGGCCCTCGCCTGCCGCTCGCACCTCGTGCAACGTGCGGTCCTGGAGACCCAACATCTCGACGGCGCGCGACGCCAGCCGCAAACCACCGGGCGTGAAGCTCAGCCCGGATCCTGTCCGATGGAACAGGTCGTCGCCGAGTTCCTTGCGCAGGGCGGCGACGTGGCTCGACACCGCGGCTTCCGACACGCCGAGTTCGCCGGCGGCCGAGCGGGAGCTGCCGTGCCGGGCGACCGCAGCGAATGTTCGCAGCTGAGCGGGCGTCATCGCGGCAACTTAACCGTTCGCTTGAGTCGCTGTTGACTCGAAGGCCGGATCCGAGGATGGTGCTCCACAGGGGAAAGCGCACGGCGCCACCGCGACCGGCAACGGTCGGGCGCCGGCACTGAGCACACAAGGGGAACAGCATGCAGGTACCGGCACCGTTCGAGTACGAACGGGCGACGAGCGTCGATCACGCGATCGCACTGATGGAGCGCCTCGGCGACGAAGCCAGGCTCGTCGCCGGAGGACACAGCCTCATCCCGATGATGAAGTTGCGGCTGGCGACACCCGAGTACCTGATCGACATCAACGATCTGGCCGCCGAACTCGGCTACATCAGGGTGTCGGCCGACGAGGTGCGGATCGGGGCGATGACCCGGCATCGCGAGCTGCTCGAGAGCGACGAGTTGGCGGCGGTGCTGCCGATCTTCCGCGATGCCGAGAAGGTGATCGCCGACCCGGTCGTGCGCAACCGCGGCACGCTCGGTGGCTCCCTGTGCCAGGCCGACCCCTCCGAAGATCTGTCGGCGGTCTGCGACGCGGTCAACGCGTCGTGCGTGATCCGGTCGAAGTCGGGGGAGCGCGTCGTCCCGATGCACGACTTCCACCGCGGTCCGTACGAGACGGCGGTCGGCGACGGTGAGATCCTCACCGAGGTCCGCATCCCGATCCGGCCTCACTCGGGGAGCGCCTACCACAAGGTCGAACGCCGAGCGGGCGATTGGGCGGTGGCCTCCGCGGGTGCTGCCGTGACGATGGACGGCGACGTGATCGCCGACGGTCGGGTCGGGCTGTGTGCGGTCGGTCCCAACCTCACCAACGTCGAGCCGATCTCCGCCGCGCTGCGGGGCCAGGCCCCATCGGAGGAGCTGTACGCGATGGTCGGTCAGATCGCCTCCGACAACTCGTCGCCGGCCACCGACACCCGCGGCACCGCCGACTACAAGGCCCATCTCGCGAAGGAGCTCACCATCCGGTCGCTCCGCACAGCCGTCGCCCGGGCGACAGGAAAGGACTGATCGACGTGGAGATCACGATGAGCGTCAACGGTGAGGAAGTCACCCGGGACGTCGAGCCCCGCACCCTGCTCGTCCACCACATCCGCGACCACCTCGGGTTGACCGGCACCCACTGGGGGTGCGACACCAGCAACTGCGGCACCTGCGTGGTGTGGGTCGACGACGAACCGGTGAAGAGCTGCACCACCCTCGCCGCGATGGCAGCGGGCCACGACGTCCGAACCGTCGAGGGCATGGAGGTCGACGGGGTACTCGACCCCGTTCAGGAGGGCTTCGTGCAGTGTCACGGCCTCCAATGCGGCTTCTGTACCCCCGGGATGATGATGACCGCACGGGCGCTGCTCGACCGGAACCCCGACCCGTCCGAGGCCGAGATCCGCGAGGCGATCAGCGGCCAGATCTGCCGGTGCACCGGCTACTCGACCATCGTGCGCTCGATCCAGTGGGCGGCCAAGAAAGAACAAGAGACTGCTGTGGAAGTGAGTGCGTCATGACGATCACCGAAGACCCCGCCGAGGCGAACACCAACGCGGTACCGACACCGAACGACAACCTCAACGACCACAAGCCCAACGGCTTCGGGCGCATGCTGCGCAAGGAGGACCCGCGGCTCGTGCGCGGCCGCGGCCAGTTCTGCGACGACGTCACCCTGCCCGGGATGCTGCACCTGGCGATCCTGCGGGCGCCGATGGCACATGCCCGGATCGTGAGCATCGACAAGTCGGCGGCCGAGGCACACCCGAAGGTCAAGGCCGTGGTCACCGGCGAAGACCTCGCCGCTCACAACCTGGCCTGGATGCCGACGCTGTCCAACGACGTGCAGGCGGTGCTCGCCACCGACAAGGTGCGCTTCCAGCATCAGGAGGTGGCGTTCGTCGTCGCCGAAGACCACTACTCGGCCCGTGATGCGCTCGAACTGATCGACGTCGAATACGAGTGGCTCGACCCGGTCGTCGACGTGCGTCAGGCGCTGGCGGCCGACGCTCCGGTGATCCGCACCGATCTCGACGGCAAGGCCGACAACCACTGCTTCGACTGGGAGGCCGGCGATGCCGACGCCACCGAGGCGGTGTTCGCCGACGCCCGTGAGAACGGCATCGTCGTCACCGAGGACATCGTGTACCCGCGGGTGCACCCGGCCCCGATGGAGACCTGCGGCTGCGTTGCCGACCTCGACCGGGTGTCGCGCAAGCTCACGCTGTGGAGCACGACCCAGGCGCCCCACGCCCACCGCACGGTGTACGCGCTCGTGGCCGGTCTGCCCGAGCACAAGATTCGGGTGATCGCTCCCGACATCGGTGGCGGGTTCGGCAACAAGGTGCCGATCTACCCCGGCTACGTGTGCGCGATCGTCGCCTCGCTCCTCATCGGCAAGCCGGTGAAGTGGATGGAGGACCGCACCGAGAACCTGGTGTCGACCGGGTTCGCCCGCGACTACATCATGCGCGGTGAGATCGCCGCCACGAAGGACGGCAAGATTCGCGCCGTACGCACCGAGGTGCTCGCCGACCACGGTGCGTTCAACGGCGTGGCCGCTCCCACGAAGTACCCGGCCGGGTTCTTCGGCGTGTTCACCGGCAGCTACGACCTCGAGGCGGCCTACGCCCACATGACCGCGGTCTACACGAACAAGGCACCGGGCGGCGTGGCCTACGCGTGCTCGTTCCGCATCACCGAGGCCGTGTACCTCGTCGAGCGGATGGTCGACGTGCTCGCGTACGACCTCGAGATGGACCCGGCCGAACTGCGCCTGAAGAACTTCATACGACCCGAGCAGTTCCCGTACGAGACGAAGACCGGGTGGGTCTACGACTCGGGCAACTACGAGCCGGCGATGCGCAAGGCGATGGACATGATCGGCTACGACGACCTGCGCCGCGAACAGGCCGAGAAGCGGGAGCGCGGCGAGCTGATGGGGATCGGCATCGCGTTCTTCACCGAGGCGGTCGGCGCCGGCCCCCGCAAGGACATGGACATCCTCGGCCTCGGCATGGCCGACGGGTGCGAGCTGCGCATCCATCCGACCGGCAAGGCCGTCGTGCGCCTCTCGGTCAAGACGCAGGGGCAGGGCCACGAGACCACGTTCGCCCAGATCATCGCCCACGAGATCGGCATCCCGCCCGAGGACATCGACGTGGTCCACGGCGACACCGACAACACACCGTTCGGCCTCGGCACCTACGGCAGTCGGTCGACGCCGGTGTCGGGTGCCGCGGCGGCACTCGTCGCCCGCAAGGTTCGCGACAAGGCGCAGATCATCGCGTCGGGCATGTTGGAGGCGAGCGTCGCCGACATCGAGTACGACGCCGGCACGTTCCGGGTGAAGGGCGACCCCGAGAAGTCGGTCACGATCCAGGACATCGCGATGCGGGCACACGGTGCGGGCGACCTGCCCGACGGCATCGAAGGCGGGCTCGAAGCACAGATCTGCTACAACCCCGAGAACCTCACGTACCCGTTCGGGGCCTACATCTGTGTGGTCGACATCGACCCGGGCACGGCCGAGGTGAAGGTGCGTCGGTTCGTCGCCGTCGACGACTGCGGCACCCAGATCAACCCGATGATCATCGAAGGGCA
>CAXAWD010000113.1:0-9341 GCA_963972325.1 uncultured Acidimicrobiaceae bacterium | reverse complement strand
GCCCAGCCCACGATCCGGTTCGAGTACACGTCTTTGATCGCGCAGACGTAGAGCTTGCCTTCGCGGGTCCAGTGTTCGGTGATGTCCGACAGCCACAGCTGGTTCGGCACGTCGGCGGTGAAGTCGCGCCTGACGAGATCGTCATGCGACGGCGTGCCCGGCTTGGCTGTCTTGGAGCGTTTGGGTTTGCCGAACCTCGACCACCACTGGTGGTCTCGGCAGATACGCCACACGACGCGGTCCGACACTGCGGCGTGGTCGTCGAGATGGCGGACTTCGTCGGCGAGGAATCGATATCCGAACTCGGGATCGTCACGGTGGGCGTCGAAGATCGCGTTCGCCAGGTACGCCTCGTCGAGTTGGGCGTCGGTGAACGGGTTCTGGAGCCAGCGATAGAACGGGGCGCGAGCGAGACCGAGTACCCGACACGACACCGTGACGGGGATCCCGTCGTCGGCGAGCTCGCGCACGAGCGGGTACATCATCCTTTTGGGATCGACGCCTGACCGAGATACGCGGCTGCTCGGCGGAGCACCTCGTTCTCCTGCTCCAACAGCCGGACACGGCGCTTCAAGTCTCGGTTCTCGGCCGACTCGACCGCGGTTGCTCCCGGGCGTTCGCCGACTTCGATCGCGGCCTTCTTCATCCAGCCCGACAACGTCATCGGATGGATCCCGAAGTCCTTCGCGATCTGCTCGAGGGTCGTCCCCTCGGGCCGATGTCGGGCCACCTTCACGACGTCGTCGCGGAACTCCTGCGGATACGGCTTGGGCATGGTGTCATCCTTTCAGGCCTGCCGGAGCAAGCCAGCTCAGATGTCACCTCAACGCGCGGCAGTCCCGTATCTCCTGGTCGTCGGTCGCCGCTGGGGGAGCAACCGGTGGAGTAACCGAGGCGGTCAAACACGGCCGCCGGATTGATGTTCGTCGCGACCGTCAGGTGCCCGCCGTTCGGGCAAACCTTGGCGACTCGTAGCAAAATGTCGAGATCCTCGAGCCAAAGCTGGCACAAGGATCAACGCAGACACAACAGCCCCACTCACCTCGCGATCAGTCAGTTCAGAGGGTCAGATCGACCAGGCTGGTGACCGCTTCTCTGCGAACGCAGCCATGCCCTCACGGGCTTCATCGGTGTCGAACAGCGATGCCGACAACTCAACCATCTCATCCACGAGATCCTCGAGATCATCACCGCCGAACCGTCGGGCGAGCGTCTTGGTGAGTCGGAGCGCACTAGGTGCGCCTTGTTCGATCGAACGGGTCCAGGCTTCGACCGCGATCACACCGTCGTCGTCGGTCACCTCGGTCACCAGTCCGACCTCCGCGGCCTGCACCGCTCCGAACACAGCTCCGCTGAACAGCCACGGCTTGAGGCGGCCGGATCCACACTTGGCCATAGCCAGCGCTCCGACGAGTGCGGGAGCGACGCCCACGCGGACTTCCGTGAACGCAAAGGACGCGCGAGCGGTGGCGATCGTGACGTCGGCGAGCACGACGAGCCCGAGCCCGCCGCCCCGAACCGCTCCATCGACTCGACACACGAGGGGCTTCGGGTATCTCAGGAGCGAGCTGTACAGGTCAGCGAGCGCTTCGGAATGATTCCGGGCGTCGGGAGGCAGGCTGCGACGTTCGACCAGATCGACGCCGGCACAGAAGACCTTACCGGTGTGGTCCAGAATCAACCCGCGTGCCGAGCCGTCGTCGGCAGACTGCGAGACGACGGCCGTCAACTCGTCGAGCATCGCGAGGGACAGCGCGTTGCGTCGCTCCTGAGCGTCGAGGCGAACGTGGTCGAACGAGCCGAGGCGGCCGACGGAGAGCGGTCGTTGTTGCGGTTCGTCACCCATGGCGGGGCCCGTCGAGGATCGCTCCGTCCGCGTCGTACCGGTAGAAGCCGTGCCCGGACTTGCGGCCGAGGTGACCGGCACCGACCAGGTCGCATAGCAGCGACGGAGGGGCGAACTCGGCACGACCCATCCGCTCGGTGACGCTCTTGAGGTTGTTGAGACGGGCGTCCAGACCAACCAGATCTGCGAGCTCCAGTGGGCCCATCGGATGGTTGTAGCCAAGCCGCATGGCGGTGTCGACGTCGGCGGCCGTCGCTGTGCCCTCAGCGACGATCCGCATGGCCTCGTTGCCCAGCAGTAGTCCCAGTCGGCTGGTGACGAACCCGGCGACGTCGGCGACGACGATCGGTTCCTTGCCGAGCACACGGCACAACGCGACTGCGTCGGCGCGCGTGGTTTCGCTCGTGGTCGATGCCGCGACCACCTCCACCAGCTTCATCCGGTGAGCCGGATTGAAGAAGTGCATGCCGACGACACGATCCGAGCCGCCTGCAGCGCCGGCGAGTTCGGCAATGCTGAGCGTCGATGTGTTCGAAGCGAGCAGGGCGGACGGTTCGGCGACGCGGCCCAAGGTCTGAAAGACCTGGCGCTTGACATCGGTGAGCTCGACGACTGCTTCGATCACGATGGTGGCCTCGTCGAGCGATGCCTCGAGATCGCCGGCGACCGTCAGCTGGCCGGCGGTTCGGTCGCGCGCACTTGCCAGTGACTCGGCTCGATCTGCGATGTAGCACGATGCGGTTGCGAGCACGTCCGGCTGTGGATCGACCAGGGTCGTGTCCAATCCGGCAGCGACAGCTGCGAGAGCGATGCCGCGTCCCATCGTCCCGCCGCCGACGACGACGACCTTGTTCGGAGAGTGTTGGGTCATGAGGCTCCTTCGAGCATCGACCGGCGCAGCGCGGAGCGATCGATCTTGTTGGTCGTCGTCTTCGGGAGTTCGTCAACGATGCGAACGACCCGCGGGTACGCATGGGCGCCCACGTGGCCACGAACCAGAGCTCGCAGATCGTCTTCGAAGCCCTCGACGTGGTCGGTCGGGATGGCGGTGCTGAGTTGGACGATGACGGCGACGACCTCACCGCGAATTTCATCGGGAAGACCGATCGCGGCGCACTCTGCGACTGCTTCGTGGCGGAGTACTGCGGCCTCGATCTCCGCCGGTCCGAGGCGATAGGCGCCGCTCTTGATGATGTCGTCGCTCCGACCGTGAAAGTGCAATGAACCGTCGCCGTCACGGTGGACGGTGTCACCCGTCAGCAACCAGCCACCACGGATCTTGCTCGCGGTGGCTTCGGGATTGTTCCAGTACCGGAGCATGCAGACCGGGTCGTCGGCGCTGACCCCGAGTTGGCCCGGCGTGTCGCCCGCGACGGGTGTGAGGTCGTCGTCGAGGATCGCGATCCGATGTCCGGGATATGGGCGTCCCATCGTTGCCTGGTCGAGTTGCGGGCTCAGTGACGCTGCATGTCCGACGAGGGCGTTGGCTTCGGTCTGGCCGTAGGCGTTGTTGATCGAGATGCCGAGTTCACGGCCCCACTCGATCAGGTCGGGTTCGACCGCCTCGGCACCGGTGATGAAGCAACGCAGTCGGGTTCGCCTGATGGCATCGTGATCGAACGAACCCGATGCCCTCAGCATGCGCAACACCGTCGGCGGGAACAGCCCGATGGACACCCCGGTGTGCTCCATCAGGTCGAACGTGGCGGCGGGGTCGAATCGGGGTTCGCGGTGGGCGACGATGGTGATGCCGTGAGCAAGCGGCACGAGCAGGCCGAGCATCATGCCGCCTGCCCACGTCCAGTCGACCGGGCTGTAGGCAACATCTCCGGCACGGATGTGGTCGAACGCCAGGTCGACAGCATGGTGGCCGAGGAGTACCCGGTGTCCGTGCAGTACTCCTTTTGGCTTGCCGGTCGTGCCCGAGGTGTACAACAGGAGAGCCGGCTCGTCTGCGTCGGTGACCGGGGGAGAGGACTGCGGCTCGTCGGAGAGCGAGATTCGGCTGACCTCGCTCACCGCAAGGTGCTCGGCTTCGGTGTCCACCCCGAACACGGGATCGCCATCCGCAGCGACGACGAACGATGGGCCGGCGTCGGTGAGACGGTGCTCGAGCCCGGAGCGAGCCAACACGTTGGAGAGCGGGACGACCACGCCGCCGGCTCGGATGGTGGCGAGCACGACGACCGCCATGTCGATGCTCTGCGAGAGCTTGATCGCGACCCGATCGCCGCGTATCAGCCCTCGTTGGACGAGTGCCGCGGCGACGTTGGCCGATCGGCGGTCGAGTTCGCCGTAGGTGACGGTGTCGTCGCCGGCAGTGTCGGCCTCGATGATGGCCGTGCTGTTCGGTGGGTGGGACAGGCAATCCGTTGCGATGTTGTACCGACCACCGGTCGGTGGAACGAATCGGTCGGCTGCCTCCCAGGTCGTCACGGGCGGGATGCGGATGTCGTGCAAGCGGATCATGCCGGCGCTCCGGTGATCCCCAGTTCGGCGAGGATCTCGTCGGTGTGTTCGCCGAGCGACGGTGGAGGCCGACGGACAGATCCGGGTGTCGACGAGAATCGCAACGGCACACCGGCGGTCCTGACCGGCCCGGACGCCGTGTCGAACTCGACGATCATCTCGTTGTGGACCACCTGCGGGTCGCTGAACGTGTCGGCGTAGTCGTTGACCGGTCCGACGATGACGTCGTGCGCCCACAACCGTTCGAGCACTTCACGTCGACTCATCGATGTGCAGTACGCCTGGATGATCGCATCGAGCTCGTCTCGGTGCAGCAGGCGTGCGTCGTTGGTCGCGAACCGCGGATCGCTCACCAGATCGGAGCGGTCGATGGCTTCGGCGATGCGTGCGAAGAACTTGTCGTTGTGGCACGCGAGCTGAACGCGCCCCCCGTCGCCGCAGCTGTAGCTGTTGTACGGCGCGTACCAATCCGTGCTGTTGCCCGTCCGCGGCTGTTGCGAACCGAGCAGGAAGTACTGGCCGACATACGGAGCCTGTACGTGGATCAATCCGTCGATCAAGGTGACCTCGACGTGTTGCCCGGTTCCGGACGTCCGACGTTCCCACAACGCTGCGAGCGCGCCGACAGTGACGAGGAGCGATGCGACCGAGTCGGCGACCGGCGGGCCACTCTTGGTGGGTTCGCCGCCGGCGATGCCGGTGACCGCCATGAATCCCGAGAGCGCTTGGGCCACCGGGTCGATTCCCGGCTTGCCGGCGTACGGGCCGGTTTCGCCGAACGTGGAGGCCGACACCGAGATGAGATGTGGGTGATCGCGGTCGAGGCTGTCGGGATCGACGCCCAGCGCTTGTTTGACCGACGGCAACTGGTTCATGACCAGGACGTCGGCCCACTCGAGCAGGCGCCCGAGCGTGTGCTTTCCCCAGTCGCCTCGCAGGTCGAGTGTGATCCCACGCTTGTTCCGGTTGACCCCGTGATACACGCCGCTGGTGTCGCCGAGAGTCGGACCCATCGTTCGGCATGCATCCCCGCGCGGCGTCTCGACCTTGATGACTTCTGCGCCGAGATCACCGAGCAGCGTTGCGCCGTACGGGCCTGCGAGCATCGTTGCGATATCGAGGACCTTGACGTCGCGCAGTGGCCCGGTCGCGGCGGGCGGTGCCACCGCGGTCACGTTCGCAGCCCCAGCGAACGTGCGACCAGGTTGCGCATGATCTGTGACGGGCCGCCGGCGACGGGAGCGATCACCGAGTCGGCGAGATGCATCGTCAACGGGTGCTCTCGGATGTAGCCGTAACCTCCGAAGAAGAGCACGGCCTGACGCGCGACCTCTGCGTACAACTCGGATGACGCCAGCTTGGCCATCGATGCTTCCTTGACGCAGTCCAGACCGGCGTCGTGCAGGCGGGCGCCCTCGTAGACGAGCAGTCGGATCGCCTCCGCGCGTGTGAACAGGTCGACGAGCGGGTGGGCGACTCCCTGGAAGTTGCCGACCGGTTGGCCGAACTGGTGCCGTTCCTTGACGTGCTCGAGCACGTCTTCGAGGATTTGGAGTGTCGCGCCCACGAAACCGGCGGAGATGATCAGCCGCTCGAGTGGAAGCTCGGCCATCAACATCCGCCATGCGCCGTTCTCGGGCCCGACGAGCGCACTGTCGGGCACCTCGACGTTGTCCAGAAACACTTCCCACACGCCGGTGATGTTGCGGCCGATGGTCGGCAACCGGCGCAGGTCGAGGCCAGGGGTCTGGTGATCGATCAGGAACATCGAGATGCCGCGGTGCTTGGGTGCCGTCTGGTCGGTGCGCACGAAGGCCTGGATCAACGTGCCCGGATGCTCGGCCGCCTCGCACCAGGTCTTCTGTCCGTTGAGCACCCACGTGTGGTCGTCGACGCGGTCGGCCCGTGCCGTGAGCGACGCGGAGTCGGAACCGCTGTCCGGCTCGCTGATCGAGATGGAGGTGCGCTTCGTCCCGTTCATCAGCTGCGGGATGAGCTCAGCCTTCTGTTCGTCGCTGCCGCTGGCGATGATGGTGCGAGCGCCGGAGGTCGTCAGGCTGAGGCACGCCACGAGATCGGTACTGCCACGCCCGAGCTCTTCGCACAGCACGACCAGGTCGAGAGCGGTGCCGCCTGATCCACCCTCCTCTTCGGGGATACCGATCCCGAACCAGCCGAGCGCTGCGAACTGATCGAAGAGCTCCTTGGGGTAGTGACACTGCTCGTCCCAGATGAGCGTCTTCCACTCGTTGCACTCCTTGGCGACGAACTGGCGAGCGATCTCACGGAGTTCCTCAGCTGATTCTGATGTGAATGGCATGGGGGTTCACCTTTCTGGCCATTGGTATTCGATGCCTGGTACGGCGTCCGGAACCGCGAGTGTGCGAAACGGGTCGACCGCTCCGCGCAGTACGGCTCGGGGACGTTCGGCGAGTTGGGTGGCGAAGTCGATTGCCGGTGTCCGCGGGTCCTCGCCGAGGATTCGACGGCCGACGGCGCCGATCGTCGTCGCCTCGTCCGCGTCGATCTTGCGACCGGACAACACGATCTCTGCGGCACGGATCGGTCCGATCACCTGGGCAAGACGTGTCGCGATCAGCCGTGGCACCCGAAAGCCCTTCGCCACTTCCGGCAGCGCGAACACCGCTCGGTCGCCGGCCCAGCAGGTGTCGCAACCGAGGGCGAGGCCCCACCCCGCACCGATCGCGGGCCCGTGCACCGCGGCGATGGTGACCGGCTCGAGCTCGAGGAGGCCGCGCATGCACTGGATGACCAGGCGTAGGCGACCCATCGAGTCCGCCGGGTCGACCGGCTCCGCGCCAGCGAACTCGTCGAAGTCGGCGCCGGCGCAGAATGCCGTTCCCGCACCGGACAGAACGACGACCTTGGCGGCGCGGTCATCGCCGATCTCGACGAGTGCGTCGCGGAGCTGACGTAGGAGCCGCGTCGTCACGGCGTTGCGTCTGTCGGGGCGGTCGAGGCAGATCTCGACGACTCCTGCCGCCGGCCGGTCGACGATGATGTCTCGGCCGGCCGTCATGGCGCTGTCCGATCCGGCCAGACCGCCGGGATGACTCCCCGGCTGAGCAACTCGGCCGCCTCGGTGGGTTCGGGCCCGAGCGGCCCGCCGAGAAAGAAGTCGGTGTACCCGTGCTCGAGCGCCAAGGTGCGCAGCTCGGCGAGGGGCGCAGTGACGTCGTCGACCGTGCCCGAGATGATCAGCGCGTCAGCGAGGCCAGGCGAGACCTGTTCGGCCGCGCCGACGATGCCGAGGCCGTCGTCGAACGCGGCCTTCACGGCGTGCACAGAGTCCATGTCGAAGTCGAGCCGCTCCATCGCCGGCCACATGCCGGGGTTTCCCACGATCAGGGCGGCCTGTCGCCGGGCGTGGGCGCGGGCCACGTGTCGATCACGTCCGACCGAGAGGTTCATGCCGTAGTGCAGTCGAAACGTCGGGTCCTCGCTCGCTCGCTTCCTGAGAGCATCGGAATCGACGAGTTCGGCGTACGCACCGCTGTGCATCGACGCGCCGGAGTACATGGGGAGGTTGCTCGCGGCGATGATCCCGTCGGCGTGTTCGGCGGCGACCGCGGTGATGCGCGGTCCGACGCCTGCCACGACGATTCGAGGCGGTTGCTCCACTGGGTACGTCAACGTGGCGGTAGCCCCTGGCACGTAGCCGAGCCGCTTTCCCAGGAGCGGGAAACGATCGAGTGTGACGTCGTCACCGGCCCAGAGCGCCTTCATCAGCACGATCGCCTCCTCGACGACCCGCGCCCGACCGGACAAGTCGAACAGTGCGGCTGCGAGTGCGCCGCCGGACCCGATACCGATCGTGACGTGGCGATCCGGTGGCGTCAATTCTGCCATCGTGGCTGCCGAGGACGCCATCTCGATCGGGTTCCGAGCGAACGGCCAGGTGACATTGGTGCCGACACCACACCCGTGCGATGCGAGGGCGCCGAGCAACGTGAACACGTTGCGAGCCAACATCTGATCCTGGACGAACACGGTGTCGAGTTGCTCGCGAAGTCGCGTGCCGACCTGGATGATGGTCGGAGCGGACGCCCATGGGGTGAGCTGCACGCCGAGTTGTTCGTGGACGGTGAGCGAGTGACTCATGGTGCTCCTTTCGCTGTGGTCCGGTGACGGATGACGCCACGCTCCATGGCGATGGTGCGGGCGGTGGCGGTCAGTGGCGAGTCGGATTGCTCCGCGATGACCAGACCGATGCCCAGTGAGGGCAGATGTTCGATCAGAGCAGCGACGTTGGCGACGATCGCCGGAGCCAGACCCTCCGTCGGCTCGTCCATGAGTACGTATCGAGGGTCGAGCAGTGTCGCCCGTCCGATCGCCAGCATCTGCTGCTCTCCACCGCTCAACAGCGAGGCGTACACATCGAGTCGTCGAGCCAGGCCCGGAAAGAAGTCGAAGAGGTCCGCCTGGGTGAATCGGGTGCTCTGACCGCCTCGTGAGACCGACAGCGCGACGTGTTCGCGAACGGTCAGGCTCGGGAACAGTCGCCGACCCTGCGGCACGATCGCGATGCCGGCCCGCGCGGATGCAGTTGGCGTCGCCGTGTCGAGCCGATTCCCGTCGACGACGATCTCGCCGTCACGATCGGTGTGTTGCCCCATCAGCGCCCGCAGGAGCGTGGTCTTGCCGGCGCCGTTCGGGCCGACGATGCCGACCGTCGCACCTGGCGCTACCGTCAGCGTTGCGTCCCGGACGGCCAACACCGGGCCGAACCGCGCTGTCACACCCGTGACCTCAAGCACGCTGGTCACCTTCGAGATAGATGGATCGGAACGCGTCGGAGGCGGTGATGTGTTCCGGCGAACCGTCGGCGATGACCGTTCCGTGTTCGAGCAGGATCATGCGCGTCGCGAGCCGCCGGATCAGCTCCAGGTCATGGTCGATGAACACCAGCGGTATGTCGTCAGCGATGGAGATCACCAGGTCGAGCAGTTCGTGAGCTTCGTCGAGCGTGAGCCCGGCGCCGGGTTCGTCGAGCAGGATCACCGTG
>CAXAWD010000112.1:0-9377 GCA_963972325.1 uncultured Acidimicrobiaceae bacterium | reverse complement strand
GAGCCGGTACTTCCGGTCGATCCAGAGCAGGACGGCGACGAGGCCGAGGTTCCACAGCGATTCGTAGAGGAACGTCGGATGGAACGTGGTGTCGGACGCGTAGCCGGCCGGCGTGTGCGCGTCGTCGATCTCGAGGCCCCACGGAAGATCGGTCGGCTTGCCGAACAGCTCCTGGTTGAACCAGTTGCCCCAGCGGCCGATCGCCTGCGCGAGCGGCACCGCCGGAGCCGCACACGTCAACAACTGTCCCGGCGAGATCCCTCGCTTGCGTCCCTGCCACACGCCGACGAACACGCCGGCCAGCAGACCGCCGGGGATGCCGAGCCCACCCTCCCAGATCTTCGGGATCGCTGCGAGATCGTCGGCGAAGCGATCCCAGTCGGTCACGACGTGGTACAAACGCGCCCCGACGATGCCGGCGGCGACGCCCCACATGCCGATCGAGCTCGCGTCGTCGGACGTGCCGAGACCCTTGGACTCGAGTTGGCGTCCGAGCATCCAGACCGCGGCCAGCACGCCGAGCGCGATCATGAGCCCGTACGCGTTGAGGGAGAGTGGCCCGAGCGAGATCGAGTTGCCGGACGGGCTCGGGATCGACGCGAGCATCGGGATCATGCCTCCACCGTGCGCACGAAGTCGACGCACCCGTCGATCACCGTGTCGCGGTCGTAGTCGAGCGTGGCGACGTGGTAGCTGCGTTCGAGCCAGGTGTGCTCGACCGGGCCACCCCAGGTAGCCGCCAAGTGTTCGCTGTCGGACGGCAGCACCACGTGGTCCTGACGCGAGGTGAACAGCCGCAGCGGCACGTCGAGCTCGCCGAAGCGATCGGTGATCGGAACGATGCCGTGCTCGACGAGCGACTTCAGGGGCCGCAACGGCGTACCGTCGTAGGCGATGTCCGACGAGTCGGGATCGGCGATGTCGGAGCCCTCACCGGGGACGATCTCGAACCCGTCGTCGAGAAAGTCGTCGATCATCGCCATCGTGTCGGCGTCGCGGGTGCACGTGGCCGGGTTGATGCAGACGACCCCGGCCACCTCGGGCCGATCGAAGGCGGTGGCGAGCGCCAGCGTGCCGCCGGCGCTCTGGCCGACGAGCACGACCCGGTCGACGCGGTCGACCATGTCGTCGACCGCTCGCTGCGTTTCGCCGAACCAGTCGGCCCAGCCGGTGGCGACCATGTCGTCGATCGTGGTGCCGTGCCCGGGCAGACGCGGCAGTTCGAGGTCGTATCCGGCGGCGATCATCGCCTCGGCAACCCCGCGCATCGACGAGGGATTCCCCGTGAACCCGTGCAGGACGACCACCCCGGTCGACGAGCCGACACGGTGGGAGACGGGCGCACACCCGGGCATCACGGTCGAGGTCATCGCACGGTTCTACCAGCGGATCGGCTTGACCCACGGGTCAAGACCCGCTGAACTAGCGGCGTGTCCACCCACGCCGCCGCTGATCGCCAGCTCACCGAACAGGGGCGCGAACGCAAGCAGCAACTCGTCGACGCCGCGATCACGCTGTTCGCCGAGCGCGGATACTCGGCAACCCGCATCCGCGACATCTGCGACCACGCCGGCGTCGCGAAGGGCCTGTTCTACTGGTACTTCCCGACCAAGCTCGACCTGTTCACCGAGCTGGTCAGATCGATGCGCCACCAGCTCCGACGGGCTCAGGCCGACGCGATGTCCGCCGACGCCGACGCGCTGACACGGATCCATCAAGGCGCCGCGGCGAGCGTCCGGTTCATGGCCGACCACGCCGCGTACTTCTCGCTCGTCGAGGTCGAGCGGACCGACCCCGCGATCGCCGACGCGCTGAAGAGCGGGAGCGAGGTCTACCTCGACGATGTCACCGCACTGGTGCGCGAGGCGCAAGCCGACGGGCGGGTGCTCGATGCCGACCCGCAACTGCTCGCACTCGGTGTGCTCGGTTCGGTGTCGTCGTTCAGCAATGCGTGGCGGAGCGGTCGCATCGACATGACCGCCGACGCGCTGGCCGACTTCGTCGCCGACTGGGTCGCCCGCGCTCTCGGTTGACCGGGAGAGGCGTCAGCCGAGCTGCCGGCCGAGGTCGGGGTCGCGAGCGGTGAGCACCGCCACGAACGCCTCGACGACCTCCGGGTCGAACTGGCCGTCGCGGCCGAGGACCACGAACCGGGCCGCCTCCTCCGCGTGCCATGCACGCTTGTACGGGCGCTTGCTGCACAGCGCGTCGTAGACGTCTGCGATACCGACGATCCGGCCGGACAGCGCGATCGACGAACCGCTGATCCCGAGCGGATAGCCGCTGCCGTCCCACCACTCGTGGTGCGACTGGGCGATCTCGGCGGCCATCTGGAACATCGGTGCCGAGTTGCCCGCGAGAATCCGGTGCCCCATGCTCGTGTGCGCCTTCATCATCTCGTACTCCTCGACCGTCAACGGGCCGGTCTTGCGGAGCACCGAGTCGGGCACGGCGACCTTGCCGATGTCGTGCAGACGAGCGGCGAGTCGCAACTGTTCGCACCACTCCGGCGACTTGCCGAGCGCGTGCGCGATCTCGGCGGCCATGTCACCGACACGGTCGGTGTGAGCTCCGGTCTCGGAGTCACGGAACTCGGTGAGGATCGCGAGCTGCTCGAACGCCTCGAGGTGATGGGACGGTGTCGCCGCCTCGGACGAGTCCGCGAACGCACCGTGATCGCCGGCGTCGACGTCCTGGTGCCGCAACCGGAAGATCTCGGCCTGGTAACGCGCGGTCGCCGTCTCGTGGGCGACCTGCAGGGTGCGCAACCGCAGATCGGCCGCGTGCGTGAACATCTGCCGGTGCTGGTGATCGTGCGTCTCGCGGCGTTCCAATGCCTCTTCGAACCGACCGCTGCGTTTGAACGCCGTGGCCAACAGGTCGTTGACCTCCAGCTCGTATTCCTTGGCCTCCGTGCGTTCCGACATGTCGAGCGCGGCCTGCAGCACGCTGATCGCGTCGTCGAGCGCACCGCGCCGCAGCGCCACGCGGCCTTCGGCGACCATGACCCCGAGCTGCGCCGAATAGGACGGCTCGGAGCCGTCGTCGGACATCTGGGCGAGCACACGACGAGCCTCGGCGAAGCACTCCGCCGCCTTCTCGTGGTCGGCGAGGCCCATGTAGGCCTCGGCCAGATCGGCGAGGAGGTTCGTGACGATCGAGGGGCTGTGTTCGCGAGCGATCTCGACCGCGCGACGGCCGAGCGACACCGCCGGGAGGTACTCCGACCGCGACGACCGGATCCGAGCGATGTTGCCGAGGATGAGCGCGACCATCTCGGGCCGACCGAACGGCTCGGCGGCGGCGAGCGCCTGTTCGTACGTGACGATCGCCCGGTCGTTGTCGCCCATCGAGTGGTACACGGCGGCGACCGTGTTGAGGATGTTGCCGGCATCGACGCCGTGCCCCGTCGCCTGGTACACGTCGAGTGCACGCAGACAGTGTTCGAGCGCTTCGGAGAAGTTGGACGCCTGATAGTGCACGATGCCGAGCAGGTGGATCGCCCACGCCTCGACGAGCTGCGCACCGCATTGTTCGGCGACCTCGCTGGCTTCCATCGCCAGCCCGAAGGCATCTTCCGGGTCGTCGCCGAAGTGGGCCAGGCTCGCCAGCCGGTACAGGGCCTCGGCCTCGCCGACGCGGTCACCGTTGGCCCGCGCGACCACTCGCGCCTGCAACGCATGACGGCGAGCGCCGGCCGGGTTCAGTTCCTGGTCCTGGGCCGCTCGCTCCAGCAGTTCTTTGACCACCGGGGACGCGCTCGGCTCGGACGCCGCGAGGGCATTCGATTCCACGACTCCATTTCGGCACGGCGGACACGCGACTTGAAGGGTTCTTGACGCGAGCCGGATCGTCAGCATTCTGCAAACCCGTGAATCGGGGTCGGGTGCGGCTCGTATCATCGCCGCATGGGATCGGCCGTCGCGGGAAGGAGCCGGCAGATCGACCGGTCGGCGATCGCCGCGCTGTTCCCCGTCGCCGCGCTCGTCCCGTTCTGGCTGCTGGCCCTGGCGCTGATCTGGCTGCCGGTCTGGCTCGTGACAGGCCTGCCGTACTGGGTGCTGCCGGTCGGGTGGCTCGTCGCCGGGCTCGCCCTGTTCGTACCGAGCGTGCAGGCACTGGTGCTCAGCCCCGTGTTCGGGGCCCGCAAGCCGACCCCCGAGGAACTCGCACTCATCACCCCGGTCTGGCGCGACCTGGCGTCGGCGGCCAATCTGCCGCAGTACCGCTACTCGATCCGCGTCGTCGACTCCGACGAGCTCAACGCGTTCGCGTGCGGAGGACATCTGCTGATCGTCACGTCGTTCGCGCTGGAGGAACTGTCGTCGCGCGAGCTCGCCGGCGTGCTCGCCCACGAGCTGAGCCATCATCTGGGCCTCCACACGGCCGCGTTGACGATCGGCCACTGGCTCTCGCTCCCCGTGCTCGTGCTGGCCCGCATCGGGTTCTACCTGCAGAACGTCGCCCGGGCCGCAACCGATTCGTTCGCGTCGCACTCCGCAGCGTTGACCGCGATCGGACGGGTCGTGGCGTTGGTGCTCAACGGCGTGGCGTGGGTCTTCCTCGCCGCGCTCCACGCCTCGGATGCGCTGTCCAACGTGGTCGCCCACAGCTCCGAGTTCGAGGCCGATCGGCGGGCGGTCAGGATGGGTTACGGGCGGCCGTTGGCCGACGCGCTCCGCACGGTGATCCGGCTCGGTGGTGGTCACCGGGCGGTCGGCTGGCGTGGCCGGTTGACCACGTCGCATCCGCCGGCCCGCACGCGGGTCGCCCGGATCGAGGCGATGCTGCGCCACCCGAGCCGGTGACCGGCACGCGGGGCGGCGGCCCGATCAGGCGGCGATGTCGGCGACGGTCGCGTCGAGCAACGTCACGAGGTCGCCCGGAGCGACGCCGATGTCGAGACCACGCTTGCCGCCGCTCACGTAGACGACATCGAAGGCCAGTGCCATCTCGTCGATCACGGTCGGCAGGCGCTTCTTCTGACCGAAGGGGCTGATCCCGCCGCGCACGTACCCGGTGATCCGCTCGGCGACGGTCGGGTCGCACATCTCGGCGCGTTTGACGCCGAGGGCCCGCCCGACCGCCTTGAGCGCCAACTTGCCGCTGACCGGAACGATCGCCACGGCTTGGCCGCCGTCGATCGTGACCAGCAACGTCTTGAACACCTGGTCGGGGTCGAGCCCGAGCTTGTCGGCCGCTTCCGCCCCGAAGTCGTGGAGCGTCTCACCGCGCTCGTACTCGTGGACGGAGAAGTCGACCTGCGCCGCTTCCAGTTCGAGAATCGCCGGGGTCACGGTTCGAGTATGGCTCGCACCGATCGACGCTCGTAAGGTCGGTTTCATGCGCATCTCGCACGACCCGTCGACTCATCCGAGCGACTACCCGTTCGCGCACCGGCTCAGGGTCCGGTTCGCCGAGACCGACGCGATGGGCATCGTGCACCACAGCCGGTACCTCCCGATGATGGAGGAGGCGCGGGTCGCGTACCTGCGCCACATCGGCCACCCGTACCAGGAGATCCGCGACGAGGGCATCGAGATGAACGTGCTCGAGGCCTGGGTGAAGTACCGGCGCCCGCTGCTGTTCGACGACCTGGTCGACGTGCACGTGCAGCTCACCTCAGCCGAACGGGCCTCGTTCCAGATGGGCTACCTGTTGACGGTCGACGACGAGGTGCGCGCGACCGGCGTCACCGCCCACGGCGCCGTCACCCCCGACCGCCGCCCGACCCGCCTCCCCGCCTGGCTCCGCGATCTGGGCTGAACGGTCCGGTTCCGGCGGCGACCGGACAACGCTCGATCCCCCCACCCGCCCCGCTCTTTCCGGACCGAGCCGACTGGACCACTCAACGGCTCCCTTACACCACGCATGACCGCACGTCGGAGAACGTGCGTCGGTACTCTCGTCAGTCGGCGAGTTCGACTGGTTCGACTGGTTGAGGCGGAAACGTGTGTGCGTCGAGCAGCTGCCGCGACCCGAGCGGCGATTCGAGGCTGATGGTGATCGGATGCCACGGGTTTCCCGGGCATGTCACGTCATCGTCGACACGTTCGACGAGCACCACGATCGAGACGGCCTCGTCGGTCTCGGTGACGATCGGGACGAGGTCACGGTCGGTCGGTGCCTGGCCGCTCGCGCAGTCCAGCTCTCTGATCACCAACGACAACTCGGTGCTGTCCGCCGGAAACGACTGGCCAGATGCTGTGGCCAACTGTGCCGGACCAAATCCGTCCGCGTGAATCTCGACTTGGCAACCGCCCCAGCTCCTCGGTGCCCATTCACCATCCTCTCGCACGAACTGGGCGACGACCGTCCCCGCTTCGGGCGTCTGGCCCTGCCCGAACAGCACGAGTTCGTCATCGGTCCGAGATGCAATCGACCACTCGTAGTCCTGCTCGAAACCAACGGCCTCGAGGCCCGTCGGCCCGTTCACGAGTTCGTCGACCGCTGATCGAGCATCGGCATCCACCGTCGGGAACTGGTCGAGCACCGGTGGAACCGACCCGAACCTCACCGGCCCACAACCCGCCTCCAGCTCCGAGGCGGTCGGCAAGGCGACGTCGCCGCCTTCAGACGCACAGCCGACAAGCACGACGGTCGACACGAACAACAGCTTCCACATGATGATGTGACGATATGCGGCCCCATCTGGTTCCAGCGATCGTCAGAGCCGCGCCTTGCCCGATTTCGAAGCGCGCAGAACATCGAGCCACATCGGGAAGTCACCAGCGAGCCATCAGGCACGATGGTGGAGCGTTCCTCGGCGAGAGCTGCTCGATAACGCGACCGTGACCGCGGTTGACCGCCTCGATAGCGATCGAGCTGGCGCTATGCGATGGCGAGCGGTTCGATCTGATCGAGCGTTCCGGCGAGCCGGTCTCGTTCGACCTCGAGCTCGTAGCGGCTCTGGAGGTTCAGCCAGAAGCGCTCGCTGGTGCCGAGGTACCGGGCGAGTCGTAGCGCCGTGTCTGCGGTGATGCCCCGTTTGCCGTGCACGATCTCGTTGATCCGACGCGGAGGTACACCAATCGCGACTGCGACGCGGTGCTGGGTGACGCCGAGCGGCTCGAGGTAATCGAGCATCAGGACTTCACCGGGGTGGATGGGCTCCATGGTGGGTGCGGTCATGTCTTCTCCTCTCAGTGGTAGTCGACGATCTCGACGTCTTCGGGTCCGGCGGTCGTCCATCGGAAGCACACGCGCCACTGGTCGTTGATGCGGATGCTGTAGGTGTTGGCGCGGTCGCCCTTGAGTTTCTCGAGTCGGTTGCCGGGCGGAATCCGCAGATCGCCGATCTGATCGGCGGCGTCCAGGATGAGCAGCTTGCGAAGGGCGGCCCGCTGTGTTGTCGGGTCGAGACGCTTGGATCGTTGTCGTTGCCAGACCCGTTCGGTGTCCTTGTCACGAAACGACTGCAGCACATCGATATGATAACGGACCACGTTATGAACGACAAGCGTTATGCGGAGGCGGGGCCGGCTGCCTCACGTACCTGCGGTGCTCAGGCCGGTCGCCGATGGTCCGACGCGACCGACGAGGACGCGCCTACACGCTCCGACCCGACGGCACGATCATCCTGCCGGTCGGCGAGCGCCCACCCGATCTCACCGACGACGAGATGGCCGAACTCACCCGCCGACGGGTCGCAGCCCTCGTTGCCGCCCGCGCCGCCTGACACCGACCCGTCGACGGCCCGACCGAAGACATGTACCGTCCGAGGCGTGGACTACGCCGAGATGGACGATCTCACCGCCGGTGAAGTCGTCGCGCTGTACGACTCGGTCGGATGGACTGCCTACACCTCCGATCCCCCACGACTCGTCGATGCCATCGAACGATCGACGTACCGGGTGACCGCCCGCGACGACGGCGAGCTGGTCGGCCTCGCTCGTGGCCTCAGCGACGACTTCTCGATCTTCTACCTGCAGGACATCATCGTCCGACCCGATGTCCAGCAGCAGGGCGTCGGCCGCACGCTCCTCGAGTCGTGCCTGAACCGATTCGAACACGTCCGACAACGTGTGCTCCTCACCGACGACGAGGAACGCCAACATCGGCTGTACCGAGCCGCGGGGTACCGAGACGTCGCGACGCTCGACAACTACCGACTGCACGCGTTCGTCAACATCCGCGGCGTCGACCTCTCCTGAGCCGGCGCTGCGTAGCCTTCGACCGATGCGCACTCGGGTGTCACAGGCAGCGACCAGAGCCGCGAGGTCGACCGTACGGTTCGCCGCTCGGCGGATCGCCGCCAGCGACTTCCTGATGAGCGTCGTCTACGACGACATGAACGAGACCAACTTCGCGGGGCTCGCCGAGCACGAGGAGATGTTGAGCGACTCGGTCCGCGTCGACGCCTACCACCGCGGCATCCACCACAACGTCCGGCCCGGCGACGTGGTACTCGACCTGGGCACCGGCACGGGTCTGCTGGCGTTCATGGCGAGCAGGGCAGGAGCGAAGAAGGTCTACGCCGTCGAGCACTCCGACTTCATCCAGGTCGCCCGCGAGCTCGCACAGCACAACGGGTTCACGAACATCGAGTTCGTCCAGGCCAACAGCCGCGAGTTCACCCCGCCCGAACCGATCGACGTCGTCATCCACGAGCAGATGGGCGATGAGCTGTTCAACGAGAACATGCTGCAGAACGTGCTCGATCTGCGAGACCGGGTGCTCCGTCCCGGCGGCCGCATCCTGCCGGCGAAGTTCCGGCTGTTCGCCGAACCCGTGTCGTTCCACGAGTCGATGCGGGTTCGCCGCTTCCGGAACATCGACCTGCCCGACGACATCGACCTGAGCGGCATGGAGCACTCACCCGTCGCCGCACGATTCGACACCGGCCGCAACGAACAGTTCTGGACCCGCCCCGGATCGGTGGAGTCGACCGTCGGCGGACCCCGACCGATCCTCGAGTTCGACCTGCACACCCTCGAGACGCTCGACTCGCTCGCCACCGACCACCTGATCGAACGCACCGCCACGGCCGACGCCATCGTCGACGGCTGCTGCATCTGGTTCGAAGCGGTGTTCGACGACACCACGACGCTGACGACCAGCCCACTGGCCCCGCTCACCAGTTGGGGCAACCGGATCTACCGCCTCGACCGCGAGGTCGCGACCGGCGAGCAGCTGCGGCTGAACCTCCGGATGGGGCAGCTCTTCGAACCCTCCAGCTGGCAGGTCGAGCAACTCGACGGCTGAACGCTACGAGCGGACCACGACGGCGTCGCCGTGTTCGGTCATCGACAGGCCGAACGGTTCGATCTCACTGCGTATGTCGTCGGGAGACCAACAGCGATACGTCGATGTGACGCACTGTTCGGACACGAGGGTGTCGCCGTCGAGCACCCGGTACGTCATCGTCCATCGCATCG
>CAXAWD010000111.1:0-9391 GCA_963972325.1 uncultured Acidimicrobiaceae bacterium | reverse complement strand
GGGTACTCGGGGTCGCCGAGGTGTTCGCGGTAGGCCACGAGCGTTCGGACCATGTCGGCGTGATCGTCGGCGCCGCGGTACGGACGGGCGAGGTACCCGTCCGGCAGGTCGATGCGGTCGGCGAGGTGCATCCAGCCCACCGTAGGTCCGCGGTGCCGGGGGTTCGCCGGAGGTTTCCTCGGCCGCCGTTCGTCAGCCGCCCGTCAGTCGGCCGCGTCGGCGATCTCGGCGTCCAGGCGCTTCACCAGGGTTTTGGTGGCGACCGCCCGGTAGCTCTCCTCGGTGAAGTCGAGCAGCACCTCGTGCTCTTCTTCGGGCACTGTGTCGACGTAGATCGTGACCCACCCGTGCTTGCCCAGCCCGTACCGGGTGGGGAAGGCCTCCGGGTACGACATGGCGTGGTCGTGGGACTCGGGCACCTTCACGGTGATGACGGGGCGCTCCGCGTCGGGCCCGCTCACGAACAGGAAGATCTTCTTGCCGACCTTCACCACACGGTCGCCCCACGGGGTGTCGGGCCACGCCTCGGGGAGGGACAGGGCGAACTCCTCGACCGAGTCGCAACAGCGATGCGCCGGTGTCGTCATCCGGCAAGTCTCGCGTGCCCGGCCCGATGCGTGACACCCCGTCGCTAACGTCGGAGCCGATGGCTGACACCGACCAGATTCTCCGGCCGCACGCCGAGGAGCAGTACGCCGACGAGTTGGCAGCGCTCGACGCGGCCGACGATCGTGAGCGGCCGCCCAACTGGAAGCTGTCGCCGTGGGCCGTCGTCACCTACCTGGTAGGCGGCGAGCTCCCCGACGGCACGGTCATCGTGCCCAAGTACGTCGGTCGTCGCCGGCTGATGGAGATCGCGGTGGCGACGCTGGCGACCGACCGGGCGCTGCTCCTGCTCGGTGTGCCCGGCACCGCCAAGACCTGGGTGAGCGAACACCTGGCGGCGGCGATCAGCGGCGACTCGACCCTGCTGGTGCAGGGCACGGCCGGCACCACCGAAGAGACGCTGCGCTACGGCTGGAACTACGCCCGTCTGCTGGCCGAGGGGCCGTCCGAGGCCGCGCTCGTGCCGAGCCCGATCTATCGGGCGATGCAACACGGCTCGATCGCCCGCGTCGAAGAGCTGACGCGCATGCCCTCCGACGTACAAGACGCGTTGGTCACCGCGCTGTCCGAGAAGTCGATGCCGGTCCCCGAACTCAACTCCGAGATCGCGGCCACCCGCGGGTTCAACGTGATCGCCACCGCCAACGACCGCGACCGTGGCGTCAACGATCTGTCGTCGGCGCTGCGGCGCCGGTTCAACACCGTCGTCCTGCCCCTGCCCGAGACCGCCGACGAGGAGATCGCGATCGTGTCGCAACGCGTCGACGAGCTCGGCGCGGCGCTCTCGTTGCCGCCGCTCACCCCGGCCGCCGACGAGATCCGGCGTGTGGTCACCGTGTTCCGCGAGCTGCGCGAGGGCGTCACCGACGACGGCGGTACCAGCCTCAAGGTGCCCAGCGGCACGCTCTCCACCGCCGAGGCGATCTCGGTGGTCACCAACGGCCTCTCGCTCGCCGCCCACTTCGGCGACGGCAACCTGTCGGCTCATGACGTCGCCGCCGGTGTCGTCGGCGCGGTCGTGCGCGACCCGGTCCACGACGGCATCGCCTGGCGCGAGTACCTCGAAGCGGTCGTCGCCGGCCGCGACGGGTGGGGCGACTTCTACGACGCCTGCCGCGCGCTCGACTGACGACGACGCCATGAGGCTGCACCTGCTCGGGATCCGGCACCACGGACCCGGTTCGGCGCGCTCGGTCGTCCGTGCCCTCGACGAACTCCGGCCGTCGATCGTGCTGGTCGAGTCGCCGTTCGAGACCTCGGCTGCGTTCCGGTGGGTCGGCACCGCGGGGCTCCGCCCTCCGGTCGCACTGCTCGGCCACGTCGTCGACGACCCGCGGCGTGCCGTGTTCGCACCGCTCGCCTCGTTCAGCCCCGAGTGGCAGGCGATCCGGTGGGCGAACGAGCGAGAGATCCCCGTCGAGGCGATCGACCTCCCGTTGGCCAACAGCCTGGCGGGGGCGCCCGACGACGGTGCCCTCATCGACGGCAGCGCACCGGTCGATCCGATCGGCGCCTTGGCCGCCGCGGCCGGTGAACCCGACGCCGAGCGGTGGTGGGACGACGTGATCGAACACCGCGGCGACGGCCTCTCCGCGTTCGGCGCGGTCGCCGAGGCGATGGAGGCGGTGCGTTCGGGCACGGTGCCCTCCACGTCCGAGCTCCGACGCGAGGCGCACATGCGCAAGCGCATCCGGGCTGCCCGCAAGGCGGGCCACGACTCGATCGTGGTCGTGTGCGGTGCGTGGCACGTGCCGGTGCTCGACGTCGATGCGCCCGGTGCCCCGACCGCCACCACCGACGCCGCCACCCTCCGTGGGCTCCCCAAGGTGAAGGTTGCGGTCAGTTGGGTGCCGTGGACCCACGAACGGCTGGCCACCTCGACCGGCTACGGCGCAGGTGTGGCCAGCCCGGGCTGGTACGACCACGTGTTCCGGCATCCCGGCCCCGACGGCGTGGCGCGGTTCTTCGTCGATGCCGCCCGGGTGCTTCGCGATGCCGACATGTCGGCCTCACCCGACCACCTGATCGCTGCTACCCGCATGGCCGACACGCTCGCCACGATGCGCGGGCGGCCGCGTGCGGGCCTGGCCGAGGTGCTCGACGCGGCCGACACCGTGATGGGTGGCCTGCCGCTGGTGCGACGCCGGCTCGTCGTCGGCAGCGCGATCGGGTCGGTGCCCGACGACGCCCCGCAGGTGCCGCTCGCCCGCGACCTGGCCGCCCGGCAGCGATCGGCCCGCCTCAAGCCCGAACCCGACGAACGCACCGTCGAACTCGACCTCCGCACGCCCAACGGGCTGCGGCGC
Source organism: uncultured Acidimicrobiaceae bacterium (assembly GCA_963972325.1). Taxonomy (GTDB): domain Bacteria; phylum Actinomycetota; class Acidimicrobiia; order Acidimicrobiales; family Ilumatobacteraceae; genus Ilumatobacter. The sequence continues at coordinate 6,479 of CAXAWD010000111.1, read as the reverse complement.
TCGCATCTGCTCCACCAGCTCGCCGCGATCGGCGTGCCGTGGGGCACGCTCGAAGAGGGGCGGGGGAGCAGCGGCACGTTCCGTGAGACGTGGCGTGTGGCGTGGCGGCCCGAGTGGTCGATCCGAGTGATCGAGTACGCCGCGTACGGCACCACGGTCGAGCAGGCCGCCACCGCCCGTCTGGTCGAGCGGGCTCGGGCGGCCACCGGGCTCGTCGAGGTCGCGTTCGTGCTCGAACAGGCGCTGCTCGCTGCCCTGCCCGACGCCGTCGAACCGATCGTCGGGGTGCTGGCCACACGGGCCGCCGACGACCCCGACACCGCCGAGCTGATGGCGGCGCTCGTGCCGCTCGCCGAGGCCCGCCGTTACGGCGACGTGCGCTCCACCGACGCCGAGTCGGTGGCCGCGGTGTTCGACGGGTTGGTCGTGCGGATCCTCGCCGGGGTGGTGCCGGCATGCGTCTCGCTCGACGACGACGCGGCGGGCATGATGGTCGAACGCATCAGCGGGATGCACCAGGCGCTGGCGCTCGTCGACCATCCGGCTCGGCACCGTGCGTTCCCGCAGGTGCTCGAGCAGCTCGGCGAGGGGCGTGGCCACGGTCGTGTGCACGGTCGGGCCACCCGCATCCTGCACGACACCGGGTACTGGACGGCGGGCCGGGTCGAGCAGCGGCTCGGTCGCGCACTGTCGTACGGCACACCGCCCGCGGTCGGCGCCGCGTTCGTCGAGGGGTTCCTGGCCGGCAGCGGCACCGTGCTCGTGCACGACGCCGATCTCCGTGCCGTGGTCGACCGATGGCTGTCGTCGCTGGCCCCCGACGCGTTCGACGAGACCGTCCCGCTGCTGCGGCGCACGTTCGGCGCGTTCGAGGCGGCCGAACGCCGCCAACTCGGGCGGCTGATCGCCGGCGAGGAGCGTGAGACGCTCGTCGGGTTCGCGCCGGGCCACGACCCCATCCGGGCGGCGGCCGCGCTCGCGACGGTGCGACACATGCTCGGGCTCCCGGTGGCGGCAACATGACCACCGACGACGCCCGGGTCTCCGAGGCCGAACGGCTGCGACGGTGGCGGCTCGTGCTCGGCGGCGGCGAGGCCGACGGCACCGGTGGCGAACTCGGCGGCGACGACGTCCGCATCGACGCGGCGATGGCGGCGGTCTACGACCACGACGGTCGCCGACGCTCGGGCGGTCGCGGGTCGGGGCGTTCGGGTGGTCTCGGCCGCAGCGCGCCGCGGGTCGCCCGATGGCTCGGCGACATCCGCACCTACTTCCCGAAGCCGGTCGTCCAGGTGATGCAGCGCGACGCGATCGAACGGCTCGACCTGCGCCAACTGCTGCTCGAACCCGAATTGTTGGAGTCGATCGAGCCCGACATCCACCTGGTGACCTTGCTGGTCGAACTCAACCATCTGCTGCCCGACGAGACCCGGGCCACCGCGCGGCAGGTCATCGCCCGGGTGCTCGCCGACCTCGAGGCCCGGCTCACCGACCGCACGCGCACCGCGGTGCACGGGGCGCTCGCCCGCGCCAACCGGTCGCGCCGACCGCGCCCGGGCGACGTCGACTGGTTGCGCACGATCCACGCCAACCTGCGGCACTTCCAACCGCGCTACGGCACGGTGATCCCCGAGCAGCTGGTCGGGTTCGGGCGTCGCCGACGCAGCCTCGCCAAAGAGGTCGTGATCGCCGTCGACCAGTCGGGGTCGATGGCCGACAGCGTCGTCTACGCCTCGCTGTTCGGGGCGGTGCTCGCCCAGCTCCCGTCGCTGCAGACCCGGCTGATCGCGTTCGACACGGCCATCACCGATCTCACCCCGGTGCTCCACGACCCGGTCGACGTGCTGTTCGGCGTGCAGCTCGGTGGCGGCACCGACATCGCCGAGGCGCTCGGCTACTGCCGTCAGCTCATCACGCGTCCGACCGACACGGTGCTCGTGTTGATCAGCGACCTGTTCGAGGGCGGCAACGCCGAACTGATGCGTACCCGGGTGGCTCAGCTGACCCGCTCGGGGGTCACGGTGTTGTGCCTGCTCGCGCTCAGCGACGAGGGGGCGCCGGTGCACGACCGCCAGGCCGCCGCCGACCTCGTGCAACTCGGGGCGACCGTGATGGCGTGCACGCCCGACGAGTTCCCGGCCGTACTCGCCGCCGCGCTCGAGGGCTGACCCCGCCGACGGCGGCCCCGACGGTCGCGCTCGGTCAGCGCTCCGACTGGGCGAAGCGGTCGACGTGCTCGCGGTGGCCGGCCACCACGATCAGGTCGTGGGCGCTGAGCACGGTCTCCCGGTCGGCATACGTGAACGGTCGGCCCGGCTTCTTCACGCAGACCACGGTCACCTTGTACTTGTCTCGCAGCCCCGACTCACCCAGCGGCACCCCCGACAGTTCGGGCGGTGCGGCCATCTCGACCATCACGAAGTCGTCGTCGAGCGCCACGTACTCGATCATGTCGCCCGTGACGATGTGAGCGACCCGCTTGCCCATCTCGGCTTCGGGATACACGACCTGGTGGGCGCCGACGCGCTGGAGGATCTTCCCGTGGGCGCGGGTGATCGCCTTCGCCCAGATGTTCTTCACGCCGAGGTCGACGAGTGCGGTCACCGTCAGGACGCTCGCCTCGATACCGGTGCCGATGCACACGACGACCGTCACTGCGTCGGCGGCACCGACCTGCTTGAGCGCCTTCGGGCTGGTCGTGTCGGCCTGCACCACATGGGTCAGGGCCTCGGAGTGGTCTTGCACGATCTGCTCGTCGAAGTCGATGCCGAGCACCTCGTAGCCCATCTCGATCAGCGTGTGAGCGAGCGCCGACCCGAACCGGCCGAGGCCGATGACGACGATCTCGCCTTCGTGTTGGATCCGCTCGGGCGAGATGCTCCGCAGCATCGTGTGGATGATCTTCTCGGACATGACGTCTCCTGGTACGGGTGGTGGCGGACGATCAACCGATGATCGGCCGCTCTTCGGCGAAACGGTAGACGCGTGCGCTCGGCCGGATCGCCAGCGCCGCGACGAAGGTGACCGAGCCGACGCGGCCGATCAGCATGATGACGACCAGGAGCAGCTGGCCGGTGTGGGGGAGTGCGTCGGTGATGCCGGTGGACAGCCCCACCGTGCCGAACGCCGACGCCGCCTCGAACAGGGTGTCGGTCAGCGGGAACGGTGAGATCGCGGTCAGGGTGATCGCCGTCGCGAACACGATGCCGACGGCGAGGAACGCGACCGTGGTCGCCTGCCTGATCGCCGCCGCCGGGATCCGACGGTGGAACGCGTTGACGTCCTGGTGGCCGCGAACCTCGGCCCACATCGCGAAGCCGAGCACCGCGAACGTGGTGACCTTGATGCCGCCGCTGGTCGAGGCGGGGCCGGCACCAATGAACATCAGCGCGGTCATGAAGTTGAGGGTGGGCTCGCGCTGGGCGCCGATGTCGATCGTGTTGAACCCGGCGGTACGGGGGGTGACCCCCTGGAACCAGGCGGCCTGGAACTTGTCCCAGACGCTCATCATCCCGAGCGTGTCGGGGTTGGTCCACTCGGCGACGAGGACGACGAGCGGGCCGACCACGATCAGCACGAGGGTCGCCGTCAGAGCGATGCGGGTGTGGAGACTCCAATGACGCGGTCGGACACGGCGGCGGAGCTCGACCAGGATCGGGAACCCGAGGCCGCCGATCACGAACGCGGCGGTGATCGGGAACACGACGAACGGGTCGTCGACGAACTGGCTGAGGCTGTCGGAGGAGAGGGCGATTCCGGCGTTGTTGAACGCCGAGATGCCGTGGAAGATCGAGCTGTACGCCGCCCGACCGATGTCGGCGCCGTCGATCGTCGCCAGGTGGGCGAACAGGATCAGTGCGATCGAACCCTCGACGAGGATCGTGATCTTCGCGATCGCGCCGATGAGGTAGCGCAGCTCACCCATGTCGATCGCGCCGATCTCGGCCTGGGCGAGGATCCGCTGTCGGAGCCCGACGCGGCGGGAGGCCACGATCGCCAGCACCGATCCGATCGTCATGATCCCGAAGCCGCCGATCTGGATCAGCACGAGCAGAACGAGTTCGCCGAACAGTGAGAACGTCGAGATGTCGACGGTGCCGAGCCCGGTGACGGTGGCCGCCGACGTCGCCCAGAACAGCGAGTCGTGCCAGCCGGGGTGGTCGACGCCCTGATCGACCGAGAACGGGAGTCGGAGCAGCAACGTGCCGAGCGCGATCAGGGACACGAATGCCGCGAGCACGAGTTGTGCCGGGTTGCGAGCCATCCCGAGGATCCGGCCGAAGATCACGTGCGCACCTTATGGCCGCGGCACCGGCGAATACGCTCTTCGGCGCGTTCTCGCGCTCGACGGCTCCGGCGCTAGCGTGTGGCACCTATGGGTCAGCTCGTCGGAGTCGTCGAAAAGCCGAGTAGTGCACCGGGCGTGGTCCGGTTCGAACTCAACCGGTCGTTGTCCGGCATGGGCCACGAGCGGTTCGGCTCCGTTGCCGACGCGATCGGCCCCCGCCCGTCGGCCTCGTTGGCCCGGCAACTGTTCGAGACCGGCAAGGTCTCCCACGTGCACGTGTACGGCAACATGGTCACCGTCGATCTCGAGAAGGGGCGCGACTCCGACGGGTTGACCGACATCGTCCGTGAGATGTACCGCTACTGGAAGCCGGGTGTCACGCCGCCCGAGTTCGACGACCTGCCGGCCGAGGAGCCGGCCGCGGTCGAGAGCGGTGGCGACGGCGGTGCCGAGATGTCGGAGGCCGCCAAGCTGGTGCCGGCGCACCTGCTCGAGCGCAGCCGTGCCGCACGCGAGAAGTGGAAGGCCAAGCAGGGCTGATCGTACCCTCGCCCCTGGCGTATCGAACAGACGTTCGATACGCTGAGACGGGTGAGTCTGGCTTCCCTCGTTCCCGCCCGTGACCGGTGTGTTCCGGTCGACGAGGCGTTCGCGCCGATGCTGCCCGATGCCGGGTTGGTCCGCGGGCGGGTCGTCGGCTGTACCGGCCCGGCCGCGATGTCGTTGGCGTTGGCGTTGGCGGCCCGGGCGACCGTCACCGGTTCCTGGCTGGCGGTCGTCGGCGTCCCGATGCTGGGCGTCGAGGCGGTCGCCGAACTCGGGGTACCGCTCTCGCGGCTGGTCGCCATCGACTCCGACGGACGACCCGCGACGTGGGCCGAACGGGTGGGGGCGGCCGCCGATGGCTTCGACCTGATCCTCACCCGTCCGCCGGCCGGTGCCGACCGGGTCGTCCGCAAGGTTCGGCAACGGTTGCAGGCGCGCGGTGTCGTGTTGATCGCCGTCGGGCCGTCGTCACCGGGCATCGCGTGCGACGTCGAGTTCTCCACCACCGCGACGGCGTGGGAGGGGGTCGGTCGAGGGCACGGCTCGTTGATGGGTCGGCGGGCGACGGTGCGCGTCGGTGGTCGGCGGGTGCCGCGCCCGGTCGAACGCGAGCTCTGGCTGCCCGGCCCGACCGGTGGGGCGGCGGTCGCCGACCGGTCCGGCCGGTCCGAGCGGTCCGACCGCGACGAGCGTGGCGGCCACGAGCTGCGTCGCGCCGGATGAGTGGCCGTGTCGCCCGACGATGTCCCGCGCCTCGTCACCGTCTGGTGTCCCGACTGGCCGGTGGTCGCGGCGCGGGTGCCGTCCGACCAGCCGGCCGCGGTGTTCCGTGCCAATCGGGTGATCGCCCGGTCGCCGGCGGCTGCCGCGGCCGGGGTGCAGCCGGGCGAACGGCGTCGTTCGGCCCAGGGGACGTGCGCGGAACTCCTCGTGCTCGACCACGACCCCGACCGTGACGCCCGTGCGTTCGAGCCGATCGTACGGGCCATCTCCGACATGGCACCCCGGCTCGAAGTGGTCGAGCCGGGGTGGGTCTGCCTGCTCGCCAAGGGGCCGTCGCGGTACTTCGGCGGCGACCGGTCGATGGCGGAACAAATGGTCGAGATCGTGTCCGATGCCACGGGTGCCCGCCCGGGGGTGGGCGTGGCCGACGGACGGGCCGCGTCGGCGATTGCGGCCCGTCGGGCCTCCCGTTCCCCGGCCGGGGTCGTCGTGGTGCCGCCGGGCACGTCGCCGGCCTACGTCGACCGGTTGCCCGTCGCCTGGCTGCGCGAGCTGGGCGAGGTCTCGGCCGATCTGGTCGATCTGTTCGTCCGGCTCGGCCTCCGCACGCTGGGCCAGGTCGCCGGTCTGGCACCCGGCGACGTGCTCGCCCGCTTCGGCGCGGAAGGGTTGCACGCTCACCGGCTCGCCGGTGGCGACGATCGACGACCCGGCGCGGCCGTCGACCCGCCGCCCGAATGGTGGGTCGAGGAGGTGTTCGCCGAGCCGGTCGTGCAGATGGAGGCGGTGGTGTTCGTCGCCAAGCGGTTGGCCGATTCGTTGGTCGCGCAACTGGCCGCCGATGGTCGGGTCTGCGTGCGGCTGGTGCTCGTCGTCGAGACCGAGCACGGCGAGCGCAGCGAGCGGGCGTGGTATCGCGATC